>JAIRRU010000290.1 GCA_031255815.1 Treponema sp.
ACAGATGGGGGATGATCCCAATCCGGGGGACGATCTTTTCCTTGTCTGCCAGGAGGAAGCCATCACCAGGGAGATCGAGGCCGCCAAGTCTCTGGCGAAGTACCTCAGGCGGACGGCAATGGGTTTCAGCCTGCGCCTGGTTGACCGGGGGAGCGTCAAATGGGAGCTTATCCGCCTGGGCTGGCCCGTAAAGGACGAGGCGCCCCTGAAGAAGGGGGAGGATATGCCTATTGCCCTGCGGGCGACGAGCCGCGCCGGACGGCCCTTCGCCTCCCGGGACTACCAGATCGAGGCGGCCAATTCGGTGTACGGCAAGGGAGGGGCCGGGGCTGGTTACGGGGTAGTGGTTCTGCCCTGCGGTTCGGGGAAGACGGTGGTGGGCATGCTGCTGATGTCCTTCCTCAAAACCAATACCCTGGTACTGACCACCAATGTGGCGGCGGTTCACCAGTGGATAGAGGAACTCCTGGACAAGACCGACCTTAAGCCGGAGGATGTCGCCGAGTACACGGGCGATTCAAAGTCGGTGGCCCCGGTTACCATCGCTACCTACCAGATTATCACCTGGCGGCCGGATCGGGATGCGGATTTCCCCCACTTCCGCCTTTTCCGGGAGCGGGCCTGGGGGCTTATCATCTATGACGAAGTGCATCTGCTCCCTGCCCCGGTGTTCCGGGTAACGGCGGAACTTCAGGCGGTAAGGCGTCTGGGCCTGACCGCCACCCTGATCCGGGAGGACGGCGCCGAGGGCGCGGTGTTCAGCCTGGTAGGGCCCAAGCGTTACGATGTTCCCTGGAAAGACCTGGAAAGCAAGGGCTGGATAGCCGAGGCTTTCTGCACCGAAATCCGGCTGGACTTGCCGGAGGATCAGCGGATACCCTATGCGGTGGCCTCCTCCCGGGAGAAGTACCGTATCGCCAGCGAAAATCCCCGGAAAGAGGAGGTGGTAACCGATCTTATCGAAAACCACCCGGAGGATCAGATCCTGGTCATCGGCCAGTATATCTCCCAGCTCGAGTCCCTGGCCCGGATCCTGAAGGCCCCCCTGATAACCGGAAAAACCCCCAACCCGGAACGGGAGCGGATCTACGGCGCCTTTAAACGGGGGGAAGTCCGGGTGATTGTGGTGTCCCGGGTCGCCAACTTTGCCATCGATCTTCCCGACGCCTCCATGGCGGTGCAGGTATCGGGCTCTTTCGGCTCCCGGCAGGAGGAGGCCCAGCGGCTGGGGCGCATCCTCAGGCCCAAGGGCCTTTCGTCCCAGGGGCTTCCCTCCCCGGAATCCCCCCTTCCCGGGGGGAAGAATTCCTGGTTTTACACCCTGGTTTCCCGTTACACCGTGGAGGAAGAATTTGCCTTGAACCGGCAGAAGTTCCTGGCCGAGCAGGGCTACAAGTACTCCATCCAGCACTGGAGCGCCTAGATGGACAGGGCTTTCTGTACGGTGGATGAATGGAAATCGGCGCTGATGATCCTGCGGGACGGCGCTTTTTTCGATCTGCTGCGGAGCGTCTTCGGCAACATCAAGACGCCCTTCAACAAGCAGCGCCTTTTGGCGGAGCTTTCGGCCTTTCTTTCCCGGGACGAGATAAAGGGGAACATCTCCCGCTACATCGACGAGAGGGACGCCAAACTTATTGCCGCGGTCGCCGTTCTGGGGCAGCCCAGCCCGGCGGAGCTGGACGAGTTCTTTTCCGGCGAGATACACCGGGTCGATCTGCGGGATCTGCTGGTTAACCTTGAGGAACGCTTCATCCTCTTCCGCCGGACGGGCAGGGGCGGGGATCGGGAAGATCCGGTAAGCTGCCTTGCCCTGAACCCGGTACTGGAATCCGTGCTTGCCCCCTTCGCCGCGGATTGGCCGCTTGTGTTCCCCTCGTTTTCCTCCGGCGGCATCCCCGGCGCGGCCGTCCCGGAGCTTTCCGGCCCCTTTCTGAACGACCGTCTCCTGGCGGCCCTGATCTCCTTTGCCAGGGAGGAGGGGAACCTGTTCAAGGTTCCGGGGCGCGGCCGCCAGGCCGGCCCTCACCGGGCCTCCGGCGCTTTCCTCCGCAAGAAGGTGCTGGAAACGGGGCGCCGCGTCTTCCCCGGCCTCGATCTGGAGGCCCTTAGCGGGGGGCTTTACTGCCTGGGGATCCTGAACAACGGCGGGAAGGGAAACGCGGTGAACGAGGGGAAGCTTGCGGCCTTTAAGGAGCTTTCCCCCCGTGATCGGCTTGTTTACTGCGCCGCCGGGATCTGCTGCCGGATTGAGGAGCCGGAGCCGGACGCTCTTTCACCCCACTTGAGCCGGGGCCGTATCCGTTTCCTGGTTTCCCTGATCCACCGCTTTCTGGGGGCCCTGGACCCCTCCCGGGCCTATCCCCGGATTACCCTGCGGCGTTACGCGGAAGTGCTGCTGCGGGAAGAAGGCCCGGCCTTGCGGCAGGCTTCCTCTCCGGCCTTCGACAGCCTTCTGGCGGGGATCGAAACCGCGGGCCTCCTGCGCCGGGCTTCGGATCATTGGTTTGCCGGGCCGGGTTTCGCCGCCGATCCTCCCGATTCCTCCGATCCCGCCCTTCCTTCCGATGCCGCCGGAGGGGGCAGCGCCCTTCCCGCCCTTGCCATGGACGCCTCTTTTTCCTTTGTTATCTACCCGGGAATCTCCTTTGCCGACGCCCTTGAACTGGGCTCCTTTACCCTGGTGCGGGAGGCGGGAACGGCGGTGCGCTTCGAGCTGAACCGGGACTCGGCGGTCAGGGGCTTTGACCGGGGGATCGGCGCCGCGGACATGGAGCGGCTTCTAGCCCGGCTTTCGGATAACCGGCTGGAGGATACCCTCCTCTGGACTCTGAAGGACTGGGAGAAACGCTACGGGGAAGTGTCCCTTTGCGAGGGGATCGTCCTTTCCCTTTCCCCGGAGCGCTGTTACCTTGCGGAGGCGGAGCCCCTGGCTTCCCTGGTCAGGCAGGTTCTGGCGCCGGGGGTCTTCCTGCTTTCCGTCCCAGGTTCCGTCCAGGGCCCCCTGAGCCAGGGAATCGAGACGGTGGCGGAAGCGCTGCGGAAGGCGGGGGTGGATATTGTGGCCCGGCACGGCGGCGCGTCCCGGCTTCCCGCTTCCCCGGACCATTCCGGCCCCTCCGTTCAGCCCTCCGATTTCCCCCCGGCCCGCTCCCTGGCCGGGCGCCTGCCGGGAAAAGCGCGGCCGGGCGCGGGCCGGGCGGAGGCCGGGAGCGCGGCGAAACTGTCCCCGGAAGACGGCGAGGCCCTGAAGGAACAGTTCCGGGCCGCCCTCGACAGGATGGGCCTGCCCAAGGCGGAACGGGACGAGCTTTCCGCGCGGATCGAGCGCCGCCTGGTACTCAGCGAGGCCCAGCTTTCCTGTGTTTCGCTGCGTTACGAGAAACTTGAAGCCCGGGGGCTGGACTACGTGGGAAAGGCGATGATAGCCAGGCAGGCCATCGCTTCCCGCTCCCTGGTGGAGGTGAACTGGTCGGGGGGGAGCGGGAGCCGGATTTTCGGTATCCCCGTGGCGCTTGAAAAAAAGAAGCTTGAAAGCGTGCTCGTCCTTGAACCTTCCCCCCGGACGGAGGAAGCCCCGCCCCCGGACGGAAAGGGGGAAGGGGCCGGCGGGGACGCGGGGGGCAAGCTGCTCTATATCCCCCTGGGGAAGATAAGCCTTTTAAGGCGGATCAAGAAGTCCATTTTCGAGACCTGATACCCGGGCTTTTCCCAAGTTTCTCCGGCGCCCGCCCGGTATTAGTTTTAGTGTGAATTCAAAGGAGTCGTAAATGCCATTACTGCCATTTTCCAGTGTGTCCAATCAGCAGGGAGAGATGAGCCAGGCTAAACTTGCCGTGCTTATCGACGCGGATAATACCCAGCCTGCCATCATCGAGGGCCTTTTGAACGAAGTCGCCAAATACGGAGTCGCCACGGTTAAGCGGATCTACGGCGACTGGACCAGCACCCACCTCCGCTCCTGGAAAGAGCGGCTGCTGGAGAACGCCATCCAGCCGATCCAGCAGTTTTCCTACACCACCGGGAAAAACGCCACCGATTCCGCCATGATCATCGACGCCATGGATCTGCTTTACAGCGGAAAGCTTGAAGGTTTCTGCATTGTTTCAAGCGATTCGGATTTTACCCGCCTTGCCAGCAGGCTGCGGGAAAGCGGCTGCACGGTCTACGGTTTCGGGGAGAAGAAAACCCCCCGGGCCTTTGTCTCGGTGTGCGACAAGTTCATCTACACCGAAATCCTCAGGGAGGAGGCCCAGGACGAGGCGGAGGAAGACGAGAGCCGCCCCGCCTCGCGGCTGCGGAAAGAGTTCAAGGCGGATCGCAAGCTGCTCAAGCTGCTGCGGGACGTGGTGGACGATCTGGCCGACGAATCCGGCTGGGCCTACCTGGGCGGGGTAGGCCAGAAGATAAGCCTCCGTTCAGCGGATTTCGATCCCCGGAACTACGGTTTTAGAAAGCTGGGCGATCTTTTCCGCGCCGTGCCCCAGTTCGAGACCGAGGAACGGCCCCAGGAAAACGGGACGGGCCGCCAGGTATACATCCGCTGGAAGCGCCGTACCCGGTAGTGCCAGGCGCATGAAAGAGGCTTTCCGCGCTTTTTTAAAGATCTTCTTCGGGAGGGAGCTCGATTTCCGGGTGCAGCTGTTTAATGTGCTGGCCGTGGCGGGGGCGCTCATAAGCCTCCTGTCGGCGGCGCTGGGGCTTTTCGCGGGGGCGGCTCCGGCGAACAGCGCCGCCTGCCTCTTTTCGTTTTTGCTGGCCCTGGTATTCCTCTATTGTTCAAACCGCAGCGGGCATTACCGGATTTTTTATTTCAGCACCATCGTGATTGTCTTTATCCTGCTCTTTCCGGTGATGTTCTTCAGCGCCGGGGGCTACCGCAGCGGCATGCCGGTGTTCTTTGTCTTTGCGGCGGTGTTCACCGTGTTCATGCTGGACGGCAAGGCGGCCTTTTTCATGGCGGCGCTGGAACTGCTGATCTACGCGGGGCTTTGCCTTTACGCCTACAAGCGGCCCGGGAGCGTGCGTTTTTTTGAAACCGAAGAGAAACTTCTAACCGATGTGATCGTCGCATTCGTGGCGGTAAGCGCTGCCCTGGGGGTCACCATGTTCCTGCACTTCCGCATATACAACGAGCAGCGCCGGCAGCTGGAAAAAGCGCGGGAGGAGGCGATCCGTTTAAGCGAAACAAAAAGCGCCTTTCTGGCTAACATGAGCCACGAGATACGGACCCCTATCAATGTGATCCTGGGGATGAATGAAATGATCCTGCGGGAAAGCGCGCTGCCGGCCGGCGGGGGAGAGGCGGGAGGAAGGGAGCAATCGATCGCCGGTTACAGTTCGAGTATCCAGACCGCCGGGAAAACGCTGCTGGAGCTTATCAACAATATTCTTGATATATCGAAAATTGAATCGGGCAAGATGGAGCTTCTGGACGAGAGCTACAGGACGGCGGATTTGATACGGGAGCTGGCGCTTGCCGGATCGGAGCGGGCCGGGAGAAAGGGCCTCCGCTTTGTCCTTGAGGCCGACGATCGGCTGCCCCGGAAGCTCTGCGGGGATTTTATCCATCTGAAACAGATAGGCTTTAACTTTTTAAGCAACGCGGCAAAATACACCGAACAGGGTTCCGTTACCCTGCGGATAGGCGGGAACCGGAAAGAAAAAACCGGCGGGCCGGAGGATCCCTCCCCCGAAGTTTTCCTGCTGCGTATCGCCGTGGAGGATACCGGGATCGGCATCAAGGAAGAACACCGGGAAACGCTCTTTGACGCTTTTACCCGCATCGATCTGCCCGCTCACCGGAACATTGAGGGGACGGGCCTGGGGCTGGCGATTGCCAGGGAACTGGCGGGGCTTATGGGCGGGAAGATTACGGTGGAAAGCGAATGGGGCAGGGGAAGCGTATTCGCCCTGGAGCTTCCGCAAATAGTAGAGCGGGAAGAACCCGCGGGAAAACTTTGCGCCGTTTCCGCCGGAAGGCCGCGGCGGGAAGAAACATTCTTTACGGCCAGGGGAGGCCGCGTTTTGGCGGTGGACGACAACCGGGAAAATTTACTGGTTATCCGTTCCCTGCTGCGGCGCAGCCTGCTGACGGTGGACACGGCGTCAAGCGGGAGCGAATGTCTGGAAAAGGCCAGGCAGGAAAACTACCAGCTGATCTTTATGGATTACATGATGAGCGGCATGGACGGGATAGAAACATTCAGGCGGCTCCGGGAAGAAAACGAAAACTTTGCGGTTCCGGTGGTGGCCCTTAGCGCCGACGCCAGGCCGGAAATGACCCGGCGTTTTTTGGCGGAAGGTTTCAGCGGCTGCCTTACCAAGCCGGTGATGTGGCGCGACCTTGAACAGTGCCTGCGGGAACGGCTTCCGGCGGGGATCGCCGGGGCGGATCCTCTGCTGAAAGATCCGCCCGGTTTCCCGCCGGAAGGGAAAGCGGGCCAGGATCAGTATGAGCGGGCGGAAAAAACGAAGGACGCTCCGGACAAGGACGCTTTGGCCAAGGCCGGCATGGCTAAGGCCAGCATGGCCAAGGATCTGTCCGCCTGGGGCGTGTTTCTTGACGAGGGGCAGCGCTACCTTGCCCCGGTTACCGGGCTTTCGCAGTACAAAAAACTGGCGGAAATTTTTACCGAAGATTACGAGGCCGCCCGGCGGGAAGCGCTTGTCATGGCAGAGCGGAAAGACTGGGAAAACTTGCGCTTCTCCGTCCATTCCCTGAAAAGCAAAGCCAGGGCCGTAGGCGCGACGGAACTTTCCGCCACGGCGGCCTGTATGGAGAAATACTGCATCGCGAATGACGGGGCCTTTATTGAAACGGCAATGCCGCTTTTGCTGCTTGAGTGGGAACGGGCCTCCCGCGGGCTGGAGGAATTTATCGCCCGGATGGACGAATAGGCTTGCCCGGGAACCCGGTTGCTTTCCGGGCAGGCCCCGCAAATAAGGCCCCGGCCTTTCAGGGGACGGGAGGGGGAACGCTCGGAAAGCCCTCTCCGTTACCCCCCGAAAGGGGGGTGCGGCGGAAAGATTTTTACCCTATCATGGGGCCGGTATGGACGGGAAATATACGGTGCTGGTCATCGACGATGATACGGCCCTCCTGAAAATGGCGAACGAACTCCTTTCGGAAACCTACACGGTAAGCCTGGCAAAATCCGGGAGAGACGCGTTGAAGCTTTTGGAAGAGGGCTTTGCGCCGGATATTATCCTTCTGGATATTGTTATGCCTTTTATGAACGGCTATGAAACCTTTGAACAGCTGCGGGGCGTGCCGGGGGCCCGCGATATCCCGGTAGTATTTCTCACGGGCCTTTCCGAGGCGGAAGCGGAACTGCGGGGCCTGCAGTCCGGGGCGGTGGACTACATCACCAAACCCTTTGTGAAGGAGATACTTCTGACCCGCCTTGCCACCCACCTGGAAAACGGCCGGGAACTGCGGCTCCTGCACCGCCTCCGTCCCCTTAGAAAGGCTGCCGAGCCCCTGACCCCCTGGGAACGGGAAATCGCCCTCCTGGCAAAACAGTGGTTTACGGTTCCGGAGATTGCCGCCCGCCTTTCCCTTACCGTGAATACCGTTAAATCGGCGATGAAGGTTATCTACCGGAAATTGGACATCCATTCGCGGCCCGAATTATTCTGCATCGATCTGTAAAAACCCTGATCCCTTCCCGGAACCCGCCCGGCGCCTTGCCCGCGCTAAAACGCCCGGCAAACCTCCTGCTACGCCGGCTTACCGGGCCGCGCCGGACAGGCAAGGCCGCCCGCGGCGCCGTGCGGCCGGGCTTACAGCTTATCTATCAGCATCGAACATTTCCCGGAGGGGATGGGCAGGGTTTTTTTCTTCTTCCCCAGGATATTTATCGTAAAGTAGTAAAGCTTTTCGCTTTCCATGTGGATCTCCCAGCCCCGGCCGCTTTTGTTTGAAAGGAGGGTGTTGATGTTTTTTTTTATGGAAAGGTTCTCCACTCCCCAAATTTACAGGCTGGGGATTATCCAGTCCACGGTCTTGCGGGGAAGGGAGATAAAGAGCCCCACGATGTTTTCTATGGTTAGACAGATCGTGGAGAGGGCGTCGTAGGTTAGATACTGGGCCCGGGGGAAGCCGTCCTGTTCCGGCCAGCGGGCGGGCCCTTCTTTCAGGGGAAGGTAGGCCTCCCAAAGGTTCCCCTTGTGGTGGTTCCCGTCGTGGCTCATCGAATCCAGCACAAAGTAAAGGTGGCGGATGGCACATTCCCGGGCCAGATCCCAGCGGTGGTAACGCTCAAGCCCCTTGATCACCATGAAGGTAAGGTGGGGGAACACCGAGCCCCGGAAACCCTGGCCGTCCTCGTTAAAGGAACTCTCGTTTACCGCCACGGAAGGGAAGGGGTGGGGGGAGCCGAAATACAGGGGATCGGAAAGTTTTGTAATGATCCGCTCCGCCTTATCGTCGTTGGGGATTTCCGCCAGAAGGGCCCAGTAGCCGGCGATGGTCTTAATCTTGATCCGCTGCTCGTTTTTATCGATGTCGTAGTAAAAGCCGTCGGCCGAATCCCACATCAGGGTATTGATCCGGGTCTTGAGGGAGAAGTAATGCCGCTTGTACTGGAAGCTTGCCTCTTTATCGTTAAGGATATCGGCCAGGGCGGACATGTAGAGCACGTTAATAGCCATCATGGCGTTAAAGTCCATAGGGTAGGCCGCTTCCTCCCGGGGGGAGTTCCCCATGCCGCTGGCGGAAATAGGGGCATGGTAGAGGCCGTTCGGCTCGCGGAACGAGGCGTCTATCCAGGCGGTGTAGCGGTGGAGGATGGGCAGCACGTCTTTTACCCGCTTCTTGTTCGCCGTCTTGTGGTACAGGTTATACTCCGCCCAGGCGAAAAGCGGTATCCCCAGGCCCTCGGGATTGTCCTTTTCCAGTATGGGCAGCCCGCTTACCACATCATAGGCGGAGCGGATTGCCCCGTCCCCTTCCTGGCGGCTGTAGAACAGATCCAGCGTGGGGTGGGCCTGGTAGATACGGTTTGAGTAGACGAGAAAAAACGATGAAAAAATAGCGTCGATCTGCTGAACCGCCGGGCTTCCCGGATACGAGAAAAATTTTCCCTCCATTCCTCCCTGCTCGTTGCCCGGGTTCCAGTAGTCCTGAATCCATGCCCAGGTTTTGTCGTAAATATCGACAAAATCCTGGTCATAGAAATGAATCTTGGGGAAATCTCGCCTTGTCACCCGCTTTTCTCCTAGTGAAAAAACACCCTCCGGGGTTTTTCCGTGAGTCTTTAGCTATATACCGTCAACGAGGGCGCTTCTGCCGTTTGAAAAGCCAGGTTTCACGGCATTAGTCTTTATTTTATCAGGTTTTACCCCATTCCGCCCGGATTTTTACTTTGTATTATTTCTCTATTTGATCTAGTATACATTTATCGTGATAATTTTTCCATTAGAATTTTGAGGAAAATGGTGTTAAAGTCTTACATTTCTCTGGAGACCCGTATACTGCTGCCCACCGCCGTCAAAACCTTCTGCCTCTGCGGCCCCGGCGAATCCTGCCCCGTCTGCCGGGGCGAAGGGGGGGCGCCCCAGCTGAACCCCCTGGCCTTCCGCAAGGCCGCCCTCCTTATCCGGGGCCTGGGCGGCGAGCTTGTGCCGGAGGTTCCTTACGAGCTGAAGCTCCGCCTCCCGCCGGGGCTCTCCGATCCCCCCGGCCGGAAGCCCCCGGTAAGTTTTTCCCGCTATTCCCTGAAACTTGGAAGGGGGGCCTTTATCGACATCATGTTCCACCGCCGCAAGAAGCGGGTCGCGATTCCCGAGATACGCCTGGAGGAGGATACGGGCCGGCTGATCCGGGAAGGGGGGGAGCTGCGGACGGACTATTCCCGGGCGGGCCTGCCCTCCCTCCGGATCAGAACCGCGCCGGATTTTGAGTTAGGGGAAGAGACCGAGGTCTTTCTCTCCAACCTGCGCCGCCGGATCCAGTACTTCGAGCTTATGTCGGGCCTGCCCGAATCCCTCGTTCCCGAATTCGCCTCCCCGGAGGAAGGCGGCGGCCAGCGGGCCGTTCTGGAGGATCTGATACGCTGCAACGCCTACGTGGCTATCTCGGGCTATCCAAATCCTCCGGCCAATTTCGTCAAACTGCGGAATCTTAACTCCTTTAACTTTGTTTCCAAGGCGGTAAACGCGGAACTCTCCCGGCAGGAGGGGATACTTACCGGAGGAGGGACGGTGGCGCCGGAGAGCAGGATCTGGAACGAATCGAGGAACGCCTCCGAATCCTTCAAGTCCCGGGAGGGAGGGGCGCGGGCCGAATTCTCCCTGCCGGAAGGCGTGGCCCCCTTCCGTCCGGAACCGGGGCTTCTCGACGAGCCCCTGCCCGAACTTCCCGCAAACCGCTGCAGGCGGCTTATCAACGACTACGGCCTTACCCAGTTCCAGGCGGAATTCCTCTGCGACGAGAAAAGCCGGGCCGATTACTTTGAGGAGACCGCCGGCTTCGGCGCCGGCCCCCGGGAAGCGGCCCAGTGGATGGCCTCCTGCGTGATCAAGGAATTCAAGCGCCTGGGTTTCAGCCCCGCCAAAGCCCCCCTGACGCCGGAACGTTTCGCCCGGATTCTCAGGATGCTCAAGAGCCGGAGGATCCACGGAAGCATAGCCAAGCAGCTTATTCCGGCGGTGCTGAAAGAGAACTGGGATCCCGGGGATATTATCCGGGAACGGGGCTGGGAGCAGCTTAACGATCGCAAGGCCATTGAGCTGATCGTCAGATCGGTTATCAGGGGGAACCCCCAGGAGGTCGGCCGGATTCGGGAAGGCGATTCGGGGCCCTTCCAGTTTCTTACCGGGCTGGTGATGAAAGAGTCCGGCGGCCTGGCGGATCCCCTCCTGGTAAGGGATATCCTGCGGGAAGAGCTTTCGGTTTCCCTGATCTATGTGCTCTCCATGGGCGGGGCGCTCTCCGGCCGGGCAAAGGAAGACGGCGCGGCGGAGGGAGGGGGCGGGCAGGCGCTGCGGGAGCTTCTGGCCCAAAACCCGGCGGGGGAGGGGGAGAAGCCCCGGATAAGGGTGGAAACCGTACCAACAGGGCGGAACCTCCCGGAAGAGCTTGTCCCCTCCGGCTGGGCCGCCCTGGTGGAATCGGTGGCGGAAAAACTAAATTCGGGCAATACCAGGGGCATTGTAATCGCCCACGGCGCCGGAGCCCTCTCCTATACCGCCCCGCTGCTTTACTGGCTCTTCGCCGGATCCAAAGCCCCCGTCGTGCTCGCCGCCTCTTCCGCGCCCCCGGGCCGGGGGGACGAGGCGGGCCGGGCCCTGAATAAGGCGGCAGAGCTGGCGCTGAAGGAGAGCGGCGGGGTCTACGTGGTGCACGGGGGCAAGGTGCTTTCCCCGCTGAATCTTAAATTCGAGCGGATTGGCCAGGACGGCTTCCGCAACTGGAACCAGGAAAGGCCGGTCTTTAGCGGCGGCGCCCTTCTTACCGGGCCCCTGGAGGCGGATCGCTACATCCTCTCCCAGCTCCTGGAGGAGGCGGTGAATTCCATCTGTGTGATCCGCGTCTATCCGGGGCTCCGGGCCGATTATCTCAATTCCCTCATGGATCAGGGGGTAAAGAATTTCTTTCTGGAGCTTTACGATGCCGCCGGCTTCCGGGAGGGGCCCTACTCCCTCAAGAGAGCCTTCGCCATGGGCAGGCGCCGGGGCGTCCGTTTCTACTGCAGTTCCCAGCAGGAAGGGCCGGCGGATTTTTCCCTCTGCCCCGGCTCCCGGGAAATACAGCGGGAAGGGCTGGTTTCCATGGGGCCTTACACCACCGAAACCGCGGTGGCCCTCTTCCTTGCCGCTAGCATCATTGCCGACAGCGAGGACGAGCGGGCCGGGCTTATGAAAAAGGCCGCGGAGGGAAGCGGCGGGGCGTAAGTCGCCGTTGCGGGGGGCCCGCCGGGCCCCGGCGTTCAGGGAGCCGCCGAAGCCGCCTGGCTGGAAAAGATCCTGATATGCTCCACCTGGGCGCGGTGTTTCAGCTTTAACGCGAGGAGTCCGTCCTGGGCGTAGTAGACCCAGCCGGAGGAATCGTAGCTTTCATACCGGGGATCGGATCGCCAGTCCATGTTGTGGAGTTGCAGCCGGGTAAAGGGCTGCAGCCCCCAGATCATCAGGTAGTGGGTCTCTCCGGCGGGGAAGCTGACCGAGATATCCAGCATGCCGTTCTCCCGGGCCGCGGATACGGAAGGGGAGCTCGACCAGATCCAGATGCCGTCAATCCCCGTCGCGGCTATGCGGGGGTAGTATTCGCCGGGCTGGAGGATCCGGTAGATCCGGAGGGGATCCAGCGTTTGGGTATCCTCCGGCCCGGCCGGTTCGGCGAGGGAAAACCGGGCGGGAACCTTTCCCTCCCCGTCCGCCAGGGAGAGAACCGAGAGAACCAGGCTGCGGCCAATGGCGGCCCAGGCCTCGTCCCCGGCGTTTTCCGCCCAAGCGGCCAGGGCTTTCCCCAGGCGCAGGTTGAATTCGGCGTCCGCGCTTCCGTCCCGGAATACCAGTACCAGGCCCTGGCCCGAATTCCAGGCGCCCGGCACGCGCTGAAGCTGTCCGGAAATAAGGGCGCAGATCCGTTCCGGAAGATCCCCGAAAGGATCCTCACGGGGGCGGCTTTGCTTTACGCTGGAAATAGCCTCGAGCATGCCGGGAAGCAGTTCGGGGCCGAGTCCGGCGGGATCGCTTCCCCTCAGCAGCGCCGCCGCCCTGTCCGTAAGCCCGGCGGAACCCCGCAGGGCAAGGTATTCAAAGGCGCCGTCCTCCCTGAAAATTTCCGGGGATCCTTCGTCGATCAGCCCGCTAAGGCGGGAAAGCCGTTCCCGATCCGCGGCGCCCAAGCCGGGATAAGTCCGGGCTATCCCCCCAAGGTAGGAGGAAGATCCGTAGGCGCGCCGGTTCCCGTTGAGAAACGCCGAAGGCACCAGGCTCTTCGCGTTCTGGTAAGTCCCCCTGCCTGCCGCCTCGCCCAGAAAGGCGACTACCAGCTCTTCGTCGTTCTGCCCCTGGATAAGCCGGGCCCAGAGAGCATACCGGCTGTCCCGCCAGGATTGGATCGCGGCGCCGTAGGACTGCCGGCTAAGCGCCCCGTCCAGGCTATAATCGGCCGGGTTGAAAGCGGCTTTTTCCGGAACCGCCCCGTAAGAGAGGGGGGGGCCGCCGGCCTCCAGAAGCAGCAGGCCCCGGGCCTTCTCCGGGACGGCCCGGTTGAAGGAATAGTCCTGCCCGTTGGCGCTGATAATCGGTAAGCCGTTCCCCGTATCCTGGACGCGGGAGCTTCTGAGCGGCATGTAGGGAAGCAGGAAACCTTCGACATCCGGGGGAAAATCCCCCTGGATCCGCAGTTCCGTATTGCCCCCGCTGTCTATGCTGGTAAAACTGAGTTCCCCGCCGCCGGAAAATCTGAAAACCGCCGTATCGCCGGATATGCGCATGTATTCGGGAAGAGCCGCGCTTTCCGATTCGGAAGCGGCGCTTAAGAAAAGCCCCTCCGCTTCGTCTCCCGCAAGGCGGAATTCGACGCCCCCGAAAAAAACGCTCAGCTTCCCGGTTACGGGGTACCCGTCAGGGGTTGCCGCGTCTCTGTCCCCTGCCTTGTAACGCCCGTTTATTTGCATGTTTCCCACCTGGCGGGTAAACACGCCCTGCTGGCCAAATTGAATCATTCCCAAGACGATAAATGCCGCAGAATAAAGGCACAATAAGCCGATAATACGGGATAAGATGGGTCCTTTCATCAACATGATATTACTTATTTTCGGCAGAGGATTCAACTTGTTCTTATAATTTATACCGGAAGCTGTTTCAAAATTTCAATTTTGGAACAAGATCGCCGGACAGGATGATTTTATGGGCGTTTCTCTCAAAGCGTTTCTGAATAGTTTGCCCCGGGCCTTCTTCCGCCCTTTCCGCCTGATTTTGCTCTGGGCGGCGCTTGCGGTTTCCGGTTTAAGCGCCTTCGCGGAAGCTCAGCCTGCCGGAACGCAGCTTATCCTTAGCCAAGTGGCGGAGTTCCTGGCCCAGGATCAATTCGGCAAGGCCCTTGAACTGTTCGATCAGATAGATCCCGCCGAAGCCGCGCTTTCCGGCATCAGGATGCTTAAGGCTTCGGTATTGTGTTCCGCCGGGCGGATTGACGAAGGCCGGGCCATAGCGGAAAAGATCCTTGCCGAGGAACCGGAAAACACCGACGCCCTGATGCTCCTCTCCGCCATCGCCGGGGCCGGGGGAAAGAGCCGGGACGAGAAGGCGGCCCTGGAACGGCTGATAAAGGCGGATCCCGGCAACCTGGAAGCCCTGGTAGATCTGGGGAATATCGCCCTCCGGGGGAGGTCTCCCAAGACCGCGGCTTCCTACTTTGACCGGGCTTTGGCTATTGAGCCTGAACACCTGGAGGCCCTTATCGGCCGGGCCGGCGTCTACCGCCAAACCAACGAGCCCCGGAACGCCGAAGCCCTCCTCAACAAGGCGGTATCCCTTTACCCCCGGGAAGCCGCCCCTTTTACCGAGCGGGCGAAACTCTACCGGAGGGCCGGTTACCCGGCTCAGGCCCTGAAAGATCTGGATACGGCGGCAAAACTCGATCCCGGCGGCTACTGGATCGCCACGGATCGGGGTACCGTCCTGCTGGATCTGCGCCGCAAAGAGGAAGCCCTGGCGGAATTCAACCGGGCCCTGGCCATCGACAGCCAGAATTTCCTCGCCTATGTCTATGTGGCGGGGATTAAAGACGATCTGGGCGATATGGACGGGGCGGAAAGCGCCTATCTAAGCCTTTGCCGCCTGAAGCCGGAGTATTATTTTTCCTGGGAAGGCTTGGGAATTATCCGGATGAAAAGGGAGCAGTGGGCAGAGGCCCGGGACGCCTTCCTGGAAGCCTACCGCTACGCCCCGGACGAGTGGTGTTACGCCCTTCTGGCCTCCCTGTGCTGGATGAAGGCAGGCAAGCCTGCCGATCCCCGGCAGTTTCTGGATCAGGCCCTCCGCAAGCTGCGCCAGAACCCCGGCCAGAGTTCCCTGGAATACCTGATGACGCGGCTCTACCGGGAGTTTGTCGGGGACAACGATCTGGTACTCAAGATAGACAAGGAAAAGAACGAGACCCTCAAGGCCCGTATGCTTTTCTACCTTGCCTCCTACTACGACATCCGGGGGAACAATACCCTGGCGAACAAGTACTACACGGATGTAAAAAACCTGGACAGGCCCGGCATGCCCGAGTGGCGGATCAACGAATGGGCGGTTCAGACCAGGGGCCTCGCGGTTTCCCCCTGACACCTTGATTAGGCTAAAAGTACCGATAAAAGGATAGCCGCTAACCCTTTCTACTTCATCTCAATTGCCTTGAGTTCGAGAGATTTTTGACTCGCTTTAGTGCGGTTCGTGCCGTTTGCCCCTCAATTTCCTGGCGGCTCTGCAGGCCGGCATAACGTGAGCTTATCAGGCATCTTAGCGTAATCAACCTGCTAATGCCCGTAAAACGGATTGCCGATGCCGCGCATATGGAAAGAACGCAAAGGAAACGGTATTAGACTTGTTCAAGAACCCGGTTGGTTCTCGAACAAGTCCTGCAAAATGCTCCGCATTTTGCTATTTTCAAGCGGAAGTTGTTCAGAAACTGAAGTTTCTAAACAACTCTAATATAGTCATGAGGCAATGGCAAAACAGTTATATTTGCGAAATCGGCTATCGGCGTATATTGCCCGAATGCCGAATCGCTTTGTTCTCTTTCTATATCGCAGCTTATTACATTAACATTTCTTTTTTTCAGCAGATACGATACCTGGCATTTTCCGCACCCCCAATCTAATACGGTAAAAGTGTTTCTATTTCCATAAAGTAACCTCCTGTTAAACTTTTATAGAGCATTATATCATACTAAAAAAGAATGGTCAACATTTTTTCTTAAAAAAACCCGCTCTTTTACCGGGCTTTCTCTCTTGCTTTTATCGATCCTTTCTACTACTATAGAGCTATGGATTATGCTGTTAACGATAGACTGAAAGAAGCGCGCCTGGCCCTCAACCTTTCCCAGCGAGCTTTCTCTCAGGGTATCTTCCTCAAAAGCCCGGGCTATTACGGCGATATTGAGACTCACCGGAATGAAGTCAATGAACGTGTTGTAGAGCTGGTTTGCAGTGTTTACGGAGTCAACAAGGTATGGCTTAAAACGGGCAAGGGAAAGATGTTTGATAAAAAAGTAGACACCCGGCTTGAGGAAATGACGGTTTTGTTCAACCAGCTAAATCCCCATTTTAAGGGCTATGTGTTGAGCCAGATAAAGCAGTTGGTTAAGCTCCAGAACGTCAAAGAAAAGGAATGATTTACCCATAAAACCCATGTTCCGTCTCTAATTCCGCCTGTCCAAGCTCCTCTGTATATTACGCGCCCGGTCTTGGCCTCTAGCAGTTTGCCGCGCTTCACGTTTAAGATGAAAACCGCATAAGGAGGCCTGAGTGAAGATCGTTGTGCCCGTTAAGCAGGTACCCGAGAGCGGCAACGTAAAGATGGATCCTGAAACGGGAACCCTTATCAGGGCGGGGGTCGAGACCGTGGTGAATCCGCTGGACTTATACGCCCTGGAAGCGGCTTTGCGCCTGAAGGAACAGTACGGCGGGACGGTAAGCGCCGTTTCCATGGGGCCGCCCCAGGCGGTAAAGGCCCTTAAAGAAGCGGTTGCCATGGGCTGCGATGAGGCGGCGCTCATTTCCGACCGGAAATTCGGGGGCGCCGATACCCACGCCACCTCCTATACCCTGTCCCAGGCGATCCGCAGTCTGGGCGCTTTCGACATTATCATTACCGGGGAACGGGCCACCGACGGCGATACCGCGCAGGTCGGGCCGGGAATCGCCGCCTGGCTGGATCTGCCCCTGGCTACCTATGTATCGAAAATCGGGGCTCTTGAACAGGGGCGCATCCAGCTTGAGCGGCTGGTGGAGGAGGGCTGCCAGTTGCTTTCCGTCCCCCTTCCCTGCCTCCTCAGCGTGGTAAAAGCCGTGGCCGACCCCCGGCTTCCGACCCTTAAAGGCAAGATCCGTTCCATGAATTTGCCGATCCCGGTCTATACCAGCGAGAATATGCAGCTCCTTCCGGAGTACCTGGGCCTTTCCGGTTCCCCCACCAAGGTGGTCAAGATCAATACCCCCCGGCTTACCCGGGGAGGCAGAACGGTAAGGGTTCAGGACGATCTTTCCCTCAAGGCCGCGGTGGATGAACTGATGGCCATACTCGACAGGAAGGGGGTGCTTCCATGACAGCGCGAAGCGGGGCCGGGGAAGTATGGGCCCTGGCTGAACAGTTTGAAGGCCGCCTTAAGGAGGTCTCTTTCGAACTCCTCTCCCGGGGGCGGGTTCTGGCGGATAAGCTGGGGGTCAGGCTGGTTTCCGTCCTCATCGGCGACGGGCTAAGCGACGGGGATCTTGAGGCCCTGATTAAACAGGGGGCGGACGCGGTCTACGCGGTTCAGGATCCCCGGCTGCGCTGCTTTATCTGCGAAACCTACGAACAGGTTCTGGAAAGCCTTATCAGGGAATACCGGCCGGACATCCTCTTGGCCGCGGCCACCTCCGCGGGGAGAACCCTTATGCCCTATACGGCGGTAAAGATCCATACCGGGCTTACCGCGGATTGTACGGAGCTTGATATCGAGGAAGGAACGGGGAACCTGCTGCAAACCCGGCCGGCCATTGGGGGCAATATTATGGCCACCATTAAAACCCCCGATCGGCGGCCCCAGATGGCCACGCTGCGCCCCAAATCCTCCCGGCCCCTGCCGGCGGATGCCGGGAGAACCGGGGAAATCAAACACATTCCCCCGCCGCCCCTTTCCCCCGCCGGAACCGAGATAAGGGGATACCGCAGGGACGAAACGGGCGCCCCGGGCTTTGAAGAGGCGGATATCGTGGTCGCCGGCGGGCGGGGCCTTAAAAAGGGCGAAAATTTCACCCTTATCCGGGATCTGGCCCGGCAGCTGGGCGCCGCCCTGGGGGCAAGCCGGGACGCGGTAGACCGGGGCTGGGTTTCCTACCCCCACCAGGTCGGCCTGAGCGGCAAGACTATATCGCCCAAGGTGTATATCGGCGTTGGCATATCCGGCGCCATTCAGCATCTGGCGGGAATCAAAACCAGCGAAGTTATTGTGTCCATCAATTCCGATCCCGACGCGGCCCTGCACAAAATCGCGGATTTCGGCATAGTGGGCGACGCGTTTCAGGTAATCCCGGAGATACAGAAACGGCTTGAGGCGAGAAAAGGAAGGGCGAATGTCAAATAACGGCTATAATCCGGTAAGGCCGGATCTGGTGGAGGCCCTGAGCGCCCTGATCGGCAAGGGCGGCGTTTTTACCGACCCGGAAAAACTCGAAGCCTACTCCCACGACGAAACCGACGCCGCGGTATACGGCCGCTGCCCGGAAGTAGTGGTAACCCCTACGTCAACGGAGCAGGTTGCCCAGGTGGTCAGGCTGGCAAACGAAGCCCGGGTGCCCCTTACCCCCCGGGGCGCCGGCTCCGGCCTTTCCGGGGGCGCTATTCCGGAATTCGGCGGCATTGTGATCTCCCTGGAAAAGATGAACCGCCTGCTGGAGCTGGACAAGGCCAACATGGTGGCGGTGGTGGAGGCGGGGATGGTTACCAACGATCTGGCCAAGGCGGTAGAGGCCGAGGGGCTCTTCTTCGCAGGCTACCCCATGAGCCTCGAAACCTGTGTGATCGGCGGCAATATCGCGGAAAACGCCGGCGGCGGGAAGGCGGTTAAGTACGGCGTAACGGGCCGCTACATCACCGGGCTGGAGCTGGTAACCCCCCGGGGGGAGGTGGTCTGGCTCGGGGGGAAGCTCGTTAAGGATGTAAGCGGCTACGACCTTAAATCCCTGATCATCGGCTCCGAGGGAACCCTGGGGATCGTTACCAAGGCCGTGGTAAAGCTTATCGGCTGCCCCTCAAGCAGGGCGGATCTCCTGGCGCTGTTCAGAACCCCCAGGGAAGCCATCGCCCTGGTGCCGCTTATCCTCTCCAGGGGCCTGAGCCCCACCAGTATCGAATTCATGGATCGGCTTTCGATCACGGCAAGCTGCAGGTACCTTAACGAGAGCCTCCCCTACGGGGATGCCGGGGCCATGCTGCTTATCGAGCTGGACGGCAGCAACGGGGCGCAGGTTGAAGCGGATCTGATTGAAACCGGGAAGCTCTGCGAGGCCAACGGGGCAATCGAGGTCTACGTGGCGGAAGACCGGAACAACATCGAGCGGATCTGGAACCTGCGCCGGAACATCGCCGAGGCTTTCAAGGTCTTTAGCCCCGTCCAAAGCCTCGAGGATATCGTGGTTCCCTATGCGCGGATCCCCGAAATGATCCCCGAGCTGGAACGGCTGGGGGAGAAGTACCAGGTGCAGATCCCCTGTTACGGCCACGCCGGGGACGGCAACCTGCACGCGACCCTGGTAAAGGATCCGGAAATGCCCATGGATCTCTGGAAAAAGAACGAGGGCCTCTGCCTTAAAGAACTGTACCAGGTAACGGGCAAATTCGGGGGGAAGATCAGCGGGGAGCACGGCATCGGCATAAAACGCCGGGAGTACCTTAAAGAACTCATCGATCCGGTAGAGCTGGAACTGATGCGTTCAATAAAAAGGGCCTGGGATCCGAATAACATCATGAATCCGGGAAAGATCTTTGTGTAGAAGCCGCGCGCGGATAAGGGGAAAGCCCCGGCTGCCCCGCGCCCTGTTCCCCGCCGCGCCCGGTTTGGCAAAGCCGCTTTTTCCCTGCCGGTGAAGGAAGAAGACAGGCATGCCTGCAGCGCTTCTTGCCCTTGCCGCCGCGGTTCCCATTTTAACGGCCCTGGTACTGATGGTGGGGCTGCGTTTAGGCGCCATGAAGGCCATGCCCGTCGCCTGGCTTACCTGCATGGCCCTGGCGGCCCTGGTGTGGCGGCTTCCCGTACCTTATATCCTTGCCCTGAGCCTCCAGGGGCTGAGCAGCGCCCTGAGCGTCCTTATCATCGTGTTCGGCGCCCTGCTCCTCCTCCATACCCTCCAAGCTTCCGGGGGCATGGAAACCATCCAGTACGGGATGCGGAGCATCAGCAGGGATATGCGGGTGCAGGCCCTCATCGTCGGCTATATGTTCAACGCGTTTATTGAAGGGGCTTCGGGCTTCGGAACCCCGGCGGCCCTGGCCGCCCCCCTCCTGCTTTCCCTGGGCTTCCCGCCCCTGGCCGCGGCGGTTCTCTGCCTGGCCTTTAACTCCTTCCCCGTAAGCTTCGGCGCGGCGGGCACCCCCATTGTCAGCGGCTTCGGCGCCTCCCTGCAGCCGGTCATCGCCGGGGCGGTGGAAGCGGGGATCTTCCCGTCCCCGGGGCACTTCTTTAAGGCGATAGGCCGGGCCGTAACCTTCATGCACGGCCCCATGGCGATCATACTCCCGGTTTTTATGCTGGGCTTTATCACCCGCTTCTTCGGGCCCGCCCGCTCGTGGAAAGACGGCTTTGCCGCGTGGAAGTTCTGCCTCTTTGCGGCCTTCTCCTTTCTCGTCCCCTTTTTGCTGGCGGCCTGGCTAATCGGGCCGGAAGTCCCCTCCCTGGCGGGGGGCCTTGCGGGTCTGGGCATCGTCATGTTCGGGGCCAGGCGGGGTTTCTGCGTTCCCCGGGAAACCTGGACTTTCGGGGAGCCTTCCAAGTGGGAAGAGAGCTGGACCGGGGAAATAGCCTGCGGCGAAGAGGGGGGGCCGGAGCCCCGGATGAGCCAGATCAGGGCCTGGATGCCCTACATCCTTATCGGCCTTATCCTGATAGTAAGCCGGGTGGATCTGCTGCCCTTTAAGGCGTGGATGAACGAATACCTGGTTCTTAACTTTACGGATATCCTGGGCTACTCCGGGCTGAACGACAACAGCATTAAGCTGCTCTACCTGCCGGGAACCTTTCCCTTTACCCTTATCTCGATTGTTACCATCTGGCTGCACCGGATACCCCGGGAAAAGGTCTCCCGGGCCTGGCTGGATACCCTTAAAAAGATGAAGTCCCCGGCCCTCTCCCTCTGCGCTTCGCTTGCCCTGGTAAAGATATTCCAGGGATCGGGAACCGGGATTTACAGTTACAACCCGGTTTTGGCCGGGCAGCTGGCCGCCGCCGGCGCGGGCGGGGATCTGTTCTCCATGCCCCGTGCCCTGGCCGAAGCGGCAGCCGCCCTGGCAGGTTCCGCCTGGCCGGTCTTTGCCTCCTACGCGGGGGGCCTCGGGGCCTTTATTACCGGTTCCAACACCGTGTCGAATATGCTCTTCGGCCGCTTCCAGTGGGATATCGCCGGGAAGCTGAACCTTTCCCGGGTGATCATCGTGGCGGCCCAGGCCGCGGGCGGGGCCATGGGCAGCATGATCTGCGTCCACAGCGTGGTGGCGGTATGCGCCGTAACGGGCCTCGCGAACCGGGAAGGGGATATTATCAAAAAGACCTTCTGGCCCTTCCTGCTCTACGGAATCGTCGCGGCAGCCGCGGCCTGCCTCCTGATCGCCGCCGGGTATTCGGCCTTCTGATCCTGATCCGGCGTCCCGGGCGCCTGTATCCCTGATACGCCAAAACGTTGTATTATCCCGTTTATCCATGAATGATAATTGCGCGCGCCTTAAGCTGGCGGGCCGGGAAATAATCCTGATAGGCACCGCCCATGTATCCCGTGAGAGTATTGCGGAAGTCCGCCGGGTCATCCGGGAAGAGAAGCCCGGCCGGGTCTGTGTGGAACTGGATCAGGGCCGTTACGGTTCCATAAGCCAGAAGGAAAACTGGGAAAAACTGGATGTGATCAAGATCCTGAGGGAGGGGAAGGGCTTTCTCCTTATCGCGAACCTGGTTCTTTCCGGCTTTCAGCGGCGGCTGGGGGACGAACTGGGCGTAAAACCCGGGGAGGAAATGAAAACTGCCGTAGAAACCGCCGAAGAGCTGGGGATCCCCTTCGACTTTTGCGACAGGGATGTCCAGATCACCCTGCGCCGGGCCTGGGCCCGCTGCGGTTTCTGGAACAAGTGCAAACTTCTGGCTTCCCTTCTTTCCGGGGCGTTCAGCACCGAAAAACTGAGCAACGAGGAAGTGGAAAACCTTAAAAAGGCCAGCGAGCTGGACGGCATGATGGCCGAGCTTTCCGGCTACCTTCCCCCGGTTAAGACTACCCTGATAGACGAGCGGGATCGCTACCTGGCGGCGAAGATCTGGCAGAGCAGCGCCTCCGCGGAGCGGGTTGCCGCCGTGGTGGGGGCCGGCCACCTCCCCGGCCTGAAATCCCATCTGGAGAAACTCGCCCGCGGAGAGGAGGAGCCGGATACGGAGGATCTGAACGCCATCCCTCCCCGTACCTTCCTTTCCCGCGCCCTGTCCTGGATCTTCCCCCTGCTCATCGTCCTCCTTATCGGGGCCGGTTTTTTCCGGGCGGGTACGGATGTCAGCCTGTCCATGCTGCTCCGCTGGGCGCTCCTCAACGGATCCCTGGCCGCCCTGGGCGCCGCCGCCGCCCTGGCCCACCCTCTTTCGGTGCTGGTGTCCTTTGTGGGCGCTCCCATCGCCACCATAAACCCCTTTATCGGCGTGGGCCTCTTTTCCGGGGTCGTGGAAGCCGCCCTGCGCAAGCCCCGGGTCTCGGACGCCCAGAACATCGCCGAAGACGTAAGCAGCATCAGGGGCGTCTACCGGAACCGGATAAGCCGCGCCCTCCTGGTATTCTTCCTTTCCAGCCTGGGGGGAGCCATAGGAAACTTCATCGCCATCCCCTCCCTGGCGGGGCTGCTGGCGAACTAAGCCAAACCCGCATTTTGGAATGTTACCGAAAAGCTTGACAGCCGGTTGTCTCCGGATTTATCCTGATACCGGAAAACGATAGGGGCGCAGCTATTCAGTCGTCCGCGGGGGGGAAGCAGGAGAGAACAAGAAAGCTTTGAAATCGGAGGCTGTCCGGAAACTTCAGTTTCCGGAACAAACTCATTATAACTATGACTGAATAGGTGCAGGCGGTTTTCCCAAAACTTCAGCT
>JAIRRU010000017.1 GCA_031255815.1 Treponema sp.
CCATTTCGCCCCAGCAGACCTGATCGACAGTTACCATGGGACGCTCGGGCTTAAGGCCGTTGAGCTTGCGCCAGAGCCGCCGCTTTTCTTCCTGAACGGGGAGGGCCGCGATTTCCGCAACCTTCGAGGCCAGTTCCCGCAGAATAATCCGGTCTTTTTCGTTTGCCGCCAAGATTGTTCTCCTTACCAATAATACCAGGATGAACCAGTTCCGTGATTTCATCAATACCGGCATCCCCGCCGGAGCACAGCCGTTCCGCGCAGAGGCAACGCGCAGTGTTCCTTGCCCGCCGCGGGGCAGGGGCGGAGGGCTTTGCCTAATACTTCCGCAGCAGATCCAGGGGCTTAAGCCTTCCCGCCCGGCGGGCGGGGATCCAGGAGGCGGCGACGGAACAGAGGATGGTAAAAAGCCCGATAAGGAACACCATGACCCAGTCGATGGTTATGGGGATGGTCTCAAGGTAATAGCCGGGATCGAGGAGCTTTACCGCCCCGCCGCGGAAAAGGCCGGAAAAAAAGCTGAGCGTTTTTTCCAGGCCCCTGATAGCTTCGTTGATAAAACGGCCCAGCAGGAGGCCGGCCCCGATGCCCGTTACGGCGCCCGCGGTTCCGGTAAGAAAGCTCCCCCACAGGAACACTTTTTCCGTATCTTTGGGGCTTGCCCCGGCGGCCTTGAGTACGGCAATGTCCCGCTGCCGCTCGATTACCAGCATAGAGGTGGCGGAGGAAACGTTCACCGCCGCCACGATCACTATCAGCGCCATGATAAAGAGGAGGAGCTGCCGGGTAGACTCGTAGGAACTGTACTGGGATCGCTGGAGATTCGCCCAGGTATAGACGCCGAAACCCGGCCCCAGGGTAAAGGCAAGGTTCCTGGCGACCCGGTCGGCGTCCCGGTAGGGATCGTCAATTTTTACCGTCAGGTAGGAACTGGACATTTCGGAAGGCAGGGCCCGCCCGCCCCCTTCCCAGTTGAGGATGCACCACAGGGAATCCAGCACCCGGTAACCGGAGGACACGATGCCCCGAACCGTAAAGACCGTCATGCGGGGGATGGTTCTTCCGTCTTCGGTGTTCCGGATCGTCATGATCCTTACCGGGGAACCTACTTCGGCGCCGATACCCGCGGCAAGCCCTTCGCCCAGAACCACGTCCCGGTCAGTCTTGGGAAAGCTCTCCCCCTCAAGGGTTACCAGGAAACGGGAACTGCCCTCGTCTTCCCAGAAGGCGCTATCCACCGCCCGGATGGTGGCCCCGTTTTTCCCGTCTTTTCCTATCAGCACCCCAATGCCCCGCCGCTCCGGCCAGACCCCCCGGACGCCCGGGACGGAGGCCGCCAGAGCGATGCTGTCTTCTATTTCGCCGGGATCAAGGTAATTGTAGGCCTGGATATGCCCGGTTCCCAGTTCGATGTAACGATCCGTAATGCCCCGGATCATGCCGTCCGCCACTATCAGGGTAACCACAATGGGAACAAGGCTGAGGGCGATACCCGTCGCGGCCCCCCGGTGGTAGCGGCCCCCCTCGCGGGCCCTGCCCTGACGATACCGGAGGGCGATAAAAAAAGCGGCTCCGGTCTTTATGGACGGTTCCGCGCCCCGCCCCTTCACGGGGCCCTTCCCTCAAGGGCGGGATCCGCCAGGATCCCTCCTTCCAGGTTGTAACGGACAGAGGAGCGGGCCGCGACTTTTTCATCGTGGGTTACCACTACCAGGGTTTTCCCCCGTTTCTCCGCTCCGGCGTAGAGAAGTTCCGCCACCACGGCGCTGTTGTCCGGATCCAGATTCCCGGTGGGCTCGTCGGCCAGCACCAGATCGGGATCGTTCACCATGGAGCGGGCCACGGCAACCCGCTGCCGTTCCCCGCCGGAAAGCTGGGAGGGGTAGTGGCCCAAACGGTTGTCCATCCGCACATCGGCCAGAAGGGCCCTTGCCTTTTCCAGGGCCTCCTTTTTTTTCATCCCCGCGATATAGGCGGGAAGCATCACGTTTTCCAGGGCGGTAAAATCCTTGAGGAGGTAGTGGAACTGAAAGATGAATCCCACCCGGCGGCTCCGGTAAAGGGAGAGGCCGCTTTCCGAAAGGGAAGTTATCTCCATTTCCCCCACGGTAACGGTTCCCGAATCGGTCCGGTCAAGACCCCCCAGGATATTGAGCAGGGTGCTCTTGCCGCTGCCGCTTTGCCCGGTTACCGCCACCGCCTCCCCCCGGCGTATAGAGAAACTTACCCCCCGCAGGATGTGCAGGGTTTCCGTGCCGGAAATGTAGCTCTTGACAATGCCTTCAATCCGGACAAGAACATCCCCGCCGGGGCCCGGCTCCCCGGGGGGGACGGGATCGCTGGGGAACAGGGGATCACTCATCGCGCAGCACCTCCGCGGGTTTCATCGTCGATACCTGCCCCGAGGCGAACCACGCGGCGAACAGGGCGGAGAGAAACCCGAATAAAAAAATGAGAACCACCTCGCGGGCGATGATCCGGGAGGGAATTTCCTTGATATAAAACACGGCGGGGGAAAAAACCGCGAAATCCTCCTGCCCGGAAAAGGAACCGCTCAGAACATTCGCCAGGCCGATAATGCCGTTCACCGCCTTTTCAATAAGGCTGAAGAAGAAGGGGATATGGGAAGCCACCAGCAGCCCCAGGATCAGCCCGGCTCCGGCACCGGTAAAGCCGATGATCAAGCCGTCGCAGACGAACACCAGCCTGACCGCCTTGTCGGCGGCGCCCACCGCCCGCAGCAAGCCTATTTCTTCCCGGCGTTCAAGAACCGCGCGGCGCTGGGCCTGGAATATATTGAGCCCCACCACCACGAAGATAAGCCCCACCAGGATAAACATGAACAGTTTTTCCGTACGCAGGGCGCCGAAGAAGGCCCGGTTGTAGTCCCGCCAGGCGCTGAAAACAATGCCCCCGAAATCCCCTTCCGCGCCGCCGGCAAAGGATCTTTCAATAGCGGCAAGGGCGCTTCGGTCTTGCCAGCGATCCCGGAGCTTTAGCCCCAGGCTCAGCCCTTCCCCCGCAAGCTCCCGCCCGGCTTCCAGGTTGATAAAAGCCCAACCCAGATCGTACTCGTAGAAGCCGCAGCGGAATATTCCGGTAACGGTAAATTCCTTTACCTGGGCGGGATCCTCGCCGGGGTCTCCGGCGGGCGCGGCCTGTTCGTCCGGAAGCCGGAAGAGTCCCGGAATGGACAGCAGGGTCAGCTTGTCCCCCAGCCGCAGCTGGAGGGATCGGGCCAGCTCCGCGCCCAGCAGGATGGAAGCGGCCCCGCTAAGATCGAAGGAGCCCGCCTCTATGTCGAGCTTCGCCGCCATGGCCGGATCCCGGGCCAGGACATCCGGGGGCAGGCAGCGGACCAGGACGGCGTGCTGGGTATTGCGCCTGCCCCGGACCAGGCTCTGGAATTCCCGGAAGGGAACCGCGGATACCAGGCCCGGCAGCCCCCGCAGCCGCTCTTCCAGAAGGCCGGCCTTTTCGGGGGGGAAGTTCTCCGCCCGCAGGTGGTAGGAGGATATTTCAATAATGCTTTCGATAAAGCCAAGCTGGAACCCGTTCATTACCGCCAGTATCACGATAAGGGCCAGAACCCCCGTAGCGATCCCCAGGACGGACAGAACCGGGGAAGGGGAATTGCGGCGGCCCCGGCTTACATAGCGGGAGGCCATAAAGCCTATCCAGAACGAATAACCGGAAAAGCGCGGGATCATGGGGCCTTCCCGGACGCGGAGGAGCGTATCCGCTCCTCGGAGATCTTTCTGCCGTTTTCCCAGCGCGCCCTGAGCATAAGCTGGCCGTCCATATAGAGTTCTTCCACTTCGATATCGCCTTCCCGGAGGACGCGCCGCTCAAGGTTTTCCTTCCGGTAGTTTCGTTCTTCTATCCGGTCGCCGTCGGCGTTGTAACGGTATTCCACACGCCGTTCGTCTTCCCCGGCCTTCCATATCACCTGGGCCAGCCGATCCCCCGCCCAGATATTGGTGAGCTCCCCTACTACCTGGCCCTCGCTGTCCATCCGGGTTTCCGAGAGGATCCGCCCCCGCTGGTCGGTATTATACACTACCCGGTAAGCCGGATCCATGAATATATCCGCAAGGGACTCGCTGCCGTAGGCCAGGGCGGGGTTTACAAATTCCCTTTCATAAACCGAATCGAGAATCCGGTGGGGAAAGCGGAGGCGGGTCATGGGATCGCCTTCCAGCGGCTCATGGTAAACCCGTTCAATGGCCCGCAGGGAACCGGATCTGCTGTACCGATAGTAATCGGTGCAGACAAGCCGTTCCTCCGGCTCGGGTTCGGGCTCGGATTCAGGCTCCTGATCGGGTTCGGGCTCCGGATCGGGGGATACGGCAGCCGGATTTTCCGGCCCGGCGGCGGCTTCCTCCCCGGCGCCCTCCCCCTCCGGCAAAACTTCGGCCTCCGAAACCGGGGGGGATTTCCGCGTTGTTTCCGCCCGGATCAGAATCTGCCGCCGATAGAAGTAGCTTACCCCGGTCTCTCCGCCGTCGTCCTGAAAGCGCCTTTCTTCGGTAAGAAGCCCGTCCCCATCGTAAAACTCGATAAAACCCGAGGGGACAGGCTCCCCGCCCTCCGCCGCGCTTTCTTCCGCGCCGCCCGCCGGATCGTCCGGAGGAAGCGCGCCCTCTTCAGCCGCTTCCTCATCCTCCGGGGGAGGGTCAACAAACACGGCTACCAGCCGGGTTACCCGCCCCTCGTCCAGGAAGATCCACTGCCGCCGGGACTCGGCCCCCTCGGCGTAGAGTACGCGGACTTCAATATCCCAGGGTTCCCGGTAGTATTCCCGCAGCTTTTCGGGAAGCTCCGGGGGCGCCGCCCGGCCGATCATCAGGCTGTACTTGCTCCGCAGGGCCGTAAGGCGGGAAGAGGCGGGTTCCAGCGCCATACCCCCGGCGTTGGAGATGTACCATCTTTCCCCGGAGGCGGGGCCGCCTGCCTCCTGGGCGGAAATTCCGGCCTCCGGCAGGCTTAGCGAAAGGGAGAAGAGGGCCCAAAGGATCCGCCAGCCCCGCAAAAACCCCGGCTCTTTCCGCACCCGCGGGTT
This sequence comes from Treponema sp., assembly GCA_031255815.1. The sequence goes on from JAIRRU010000017.1 coordinate 5,063, forward strand.
TTTACGCGCGAAACGCGGCAAACCGCTAGTCAAGGCCGGTAAATTCCCTGACAAATCCGGAAGGGTCGAAGGGCCTGATGTCCTCGTACTTTTCCCCCTCGCAGAGGTAGACGACCGGAAGCCCCAGTTCAGCCATAAGGGAAAAAACCACGCCGCCTTTAGCCCCCGAATCGTACTTGGTCAGGATTACCCCGTCCAGGGAAACGGCCTGGTGGAAGGTCTCCGCCTGGGCAAGGGCGTTGCGCCCCGTGGTGGCGTCCAGCACCAGGTACTTGAGGTATTCCCCGCCGGGGCCTTTCCCGCCGCCCAGGGCCTTGGTTTCCACCACCCGGTCTATCTTCTTGAGCTCCTCCACCAGAGCGGCCCTGGTATGCATCCGGCCCGCGGTATCGGCAAGCACAAGATCCCCGCCGCCGGCAAGGGCCGCCTCGATCGCGTCGTAGACCACCGCGGCGCTATCCCCGCCGTGCTGGTGGGCCACCACCCTCAGCCCCAGCCGTTCCCCGTGGATCTTAAGCTGATCGATGGCGGCGGCCCGGAAGGTATCCGCCGCCGCCAGGATGGGCTTCCTGCCCTGGAGATCCCGGAAGTACCGGGCCAGTTTCGCCGCGCTCGTGGTCTTGCCCACCCCGTTTACCCCCAAAAGCAGTACCACCGTCAGGGGGGACGCGCCCGGCGTTCTTCCCGGCGCCGTCCCGCCGGGCGAAAGCGCCTTGCCGCCTTCCCGGAGGCCGGCTTCGAGCAGCTCCGCCAGGGCGGCCCTTACCTTTTCCGGATCGCCGATCCCCTCTTTTTTGCAGTAAGCGCGCAGTTTATCCGCGGTTTTCATGGCTTCCGCGGCGCCGAAGTCCCCTTCCACCAGGAGATCCGTAAGATCCTCAAAGAGTTCCTCCGAGACAGATTTACGGATACCGAAGAAATTTTTTAACCGTTCAGCAAAACCGCCCGCCTTCATACGCTCTCCTTGGGAACCAGCAGCTTGTCGCGCTTCGCGCCTAAACTCCCCGGCCTACTTTACCATCACCGGGGCGTCTTCGCCGGCAATGTAGATATACCGGCCCATTTGGATAAACTCCACTAAAACCGCCAGGCTGACCAGAGCGATACTCCCTACGGACAGGTAGCTTGCCTGGAGGGCGGAATCGTACATATCCATATTGGGGTTGGGGCTCAGCCTAAGGGAATCGTACTGGGTCTGGAAGTTTCCGTAGAGCATCCACGCGGCTATGCCGGTTATCCAGGTTCCGCCCCAGGCCCAGTAGTACTGCCGCCTAACCCGGTCTACCCTGTCCTCCCCCAAGGGCAGAGGCCGGGTATAAAGCACAAGTTTGTTATCCTCAAGAAAACTCTTTCCCCCGAAAATGCCCCCGGGCCGGTTTCGCGAAGACCCCGCCGGCAGGGAATCGATCCTGTTACCGGGGGGCTTTACGGGGAACACCAGTTCCACTGCCTCCTCATGGGGGCTTTCCGCGTACAGATGCTCAAGCCGGTTCAGGGGCAGCATCAGGGTAAGGGGGGTTTCCCCCATGTACTGGGCCCCAAGGTATAGGGAAAGCTCGGTTTCCCCGCCGGATTCAACGTGTACCGGCTGGAGATCCAGGGGCCGGGGATTCGCCTCTATCTCCGTAAGTTCCCCGCTTTTCAGCTCCGCCTCGCCCCGGACGCTCTCGTGGCCCGCGCTGAGAATTTCCACCGTTACCTTGCCGGGGGGGCGTTCCCGGCGCTCCAGTTCCCCCTGGGCGGCAAAAGAGCCGTTTACCAGGATCACGGATTCGGGAAGCCCGGTCCTTACCGCAAGCTCCGCCGGCGCGGCGCCCGAAACCGCCGCAGTAAGCCGGCTTGAAAGATCCGCCGAGACGGTCACCATGTCGTCGGGAGAAAAGATAATCCGGTCTTCGTATATATAGCCGCCGGTATAGGCGGCGTAAAGCTTCAGGGCTATGTAGATCCTGCCGTAATATTCGCTGACCGTTCCCGCAAGAAAGGCGTCGGCCCTTTGATCCTGGCAAAAGCGGTATTCCCTTCCGGCTGCCGGAGGGCTGGGGAAATCGCCGTTCCGGTTTCCCTGGGTAAACTGAAAAACCGGCTCTCTTTCCACCGGGGGTTTTTCCGCCTCCGTCTTCCGCAGTTCCTCTTCCAGTTTTTTTATTTCCTCTTCGGTTTTTTTAAGGTTGCGGCGGTAAAGCCATTCCGGATCCCCCCGGTAAAACAGCCTGTCCCGCTCCTCCCGCTTCGCCGCCAGGGCCTTGGCGGCGGCCCCCTGATCCCGGGCCCAGGCGCGGCCCTCGTACCAGGCGTACTCGGGGGACACCCGGATCCGGTAACTTACCGAACCCAGGGAATCCACCAGGCCCCGCTGGAGCAGTTCCCCGACGACCCTGCGGGACTCCGGCAGGGCGGACACGTCGAAGGCGGTTACCGCGAGAACCCATTCGGGATCCCGGGCTTCCTTTGCCCCGCCCTCCTCTTTTTTACCCCGGGGGAAGAGGAGCGCGGCGGAGAGTAAAAAGAGCAAAAAAAGTAAAACCGGAAAAAAAAACGGAACCGGCCGCCGGCTTAAAAACAAATCCTTCTCCCAAAAAAGCCCCACGGGCTCCCGGCTCGCGCCTCCCCGCTAATCCTTCCGCTTGGCGCTCCAGGCGAAGCGGAGATACTCCTCGATGAAGGAATCGATGTCGCCGTCCATTACCGCCTGAATGTTCCCCGCCTCCGCCTTGGTACGGTAGTCTTTCACCAGGGTATAAGGCTGAAACACATAGGAACGTATCTGGTTACCCCAGGAAATGTCCTTTTTCTCCTGGGCAAAGCGTTCGTTCTCCTTCTCTTTTTCCTGCCGGTAGTATTCGTAAAGCCGGGCTTTAAGCATGCCCATGGCTATCTGCCGGGTCTTGAGCTGGCTCCGCTCATTCTGGCAGGCCACCACGATCCCGGTGGGAAGGTGGGTAAAACGTACCGCGGAATCGGTCTTGTTGACGTGCTGGCCCCCCGCCCCCCCGGAACGGTAGGTATCCACCCGGAGATCCTCGGGCCTGATCTCCACCTCAATGGTGTCGTCAACCACGGGGAACACATAGGCGCTGGCAAAACTGGTATGCCGCCGGGCGTTCGCGTCGAAGGGGCTGATCCGCACCAGCCGGTGCACCCCGCTGTCCCCCTTGAGGTAGCCGTAGGCGTAGTCCCCGTCAATGCGGCAGGTGGCGGACTTGATCCCCCCTTCCGCTTCCAGACGGTCAAGTTCCTCCACGGAAAAGCCCTTCCGCTCCGCCCAGCGCAAGTACATGCGGTAGAGCATCTGAGACCAGTCGCAGGCCTCAGTCCCCCCCGCGCCGGAATGGATGGTAAGGTAACAGCCGTTCCTATCCACCTCCCCGGGCATGAGCTCAAAAAAATTCTGTTTTTCGTAACGGGCGGAAAGATCCTTCAGCGCCTCTTCTATGCCCCGCGCCTCCCCCTCGTCCCCGGCCTCGCAGGCCAGTTCCCAAAGGGTGCCCAGATCCTCTATTTCCGCGTGAAGGTTCTTCCAGGGTTCGTAACGGGCCTTGAGGGATTTCAGCTCCCCCATGATCTTTTCCGCGGCCCCCCCGTCGTCCCAAAAGCCGCTCTCCGCGGCCTTGGCCTCGATCTCCGCTATCCGCGCGCTTATCGGCTGAGAGCCCTCAAAGACGCCTCCAGGTTTCATTGATTTTTGCCCGTAATTCTTCGACGGGGGCTCCCAATTCGGATAAAAGCATACTGTTCTCCCAAGGGGCTTTCCCAAAACTTCAGCTTGGGGGAAGCCGCCTTAAATTTATCGGAAAAAGCGGGCTTTACGGAAAGGCCGCTTTTTCGAGCGCGTTTCTCAAAGCCTGCCGGGCCTTGGGGAACGCCTCTAAAATAACGTTTCCCGCAAACCGGGGTTTGAGGGAAATCCTGCTCTTAGAGTACGAAAAAAGCGGGGATCTGTAAACCCGCGGCGGTCTTTTCGCTCTGATCTTAATTTTGGGGCGTGAGGCCCACTCCTTTTTTGTCCCGTTTCTGCCGATTATGGTAAAGATGAAGGCAAAAAATCCGGGGTTCCCGCTTAATTTTATGAGTTGCGGCCTGGTTTCCGGTTTTCTCCCGCTTATATTGGCGTTTTTGCCCCTCCCGGCGGCGCTTTTCCCCCAGCAAAGCGGGATTCCCCCGGCGGATCTGTCCTTTACCCCTTTTGTCAGCGAACTGGAAGGGGAGGTAAAGAACAACCTGATCCGCCTTACCTGGAAAGATTCCCCGGACGTAAGGGGGCCGGTGTATATTTACCGCTCCCAAACGCCTTTCGATACCGCCCGGCCCGGTTTCGGAAAAGCCCTGCCGGCGGAGGTTCCCTACGGGGTGGAATACTACATTGACGAAACGGAAACTACCGGGACGATTTACTATTTTGCCGCCTCCAGCGACGAGACCGGCAGGAGGTACGATATCCTGCTCCCCTTCGGGAATTCGGTTTCGGTGGATATTGCTGATCTGCCCTTTTCCGGAGGGGCTTCCCTTTGGGAGGAGCCCAAACCCGCGGGGCTGCACGGGGGCATCTACGCCCTGGAAACCGCGGTGCTGGGGGAAGGGGTTACCATCAGCTTCGCCGTAAACGTATCCGACCGGAACCTGGTGCTGTACCGGAGCGTGCAGCCTATTACCCGGACCATCGACCTTCTTAAGGCCGTGATCGTGCAGTCCGGGCTTTCCTCCCCCTTTACCGATTACCCGGTACCGGGGATTCAGTACTACTACGCGGTTATCTTTGAGGATGAGCTTACCAGGGGCAGTGTGGGGATCTACCCGGGCTCCAACGCCACGCAGAAGCCGGTAGAGGTAAGGGCCGGATTGGGCCGGATCGGGCTTCCCGGCGCGAAGGCGGAGATCCGGTCCATGCCCCTGCCCCTGATGTCCCTGAATTACGCGGTGCCGGGGCTTGAGGGCCTTGCCGAAGCCCCGGACGAAGCGGTTCCGCTAAGCCCGGCCGCCCGGCGGGCCGTGGAAAGCCTCAGCCCCGAAAGGGAGCGGCCTTTGCCGCAAAAAAAACCGCGGGCTTTTGGCCAGGATCTGGACGCCGAAGCTTCGATGGGGGAAGAACAGGCCCTAAAGACCATTGTACAGGGTTACTTTATCAAGGGGGACTGGGAAAATTCCTGCGCTGAACTGCGGCGTTACCTTTCGCTCCACCACAGCGCGGGTATCGCGGCCCGCGCCCGCTTCTACCTGGCCCAGGCTTTGTACTTCTCCCATTCCTACCGGGAGGCCCTGCGGGAATTTCTCCTGATAAAGGACTTTTTCCCCGGGGAGACCAACGGTTGGATAAGCGCCTCCCTGGCGGCTTTGGCGGAGTGAAGAGACAGCCGCTGCGTTCCTCCCAGGGCGTCTCCTTCGCCTGGGGGCGGCGGCCGGTATCAACAGATACGCGGGGGCGGCGGGCTCTATCCGGTCACGGTAACGCGCTATAAAATAGTTCATTATGTCTGGTTCCGGCAGAAAACGGATAGGCCTGGCGCTGGCGTCGATACACAAGGGTTCCGCCCGCAATGTATGGTCTACCTTTGCCCGGGAAGCCGCGGGGGAAGCGAACCTTTTTATTTTTCCCGGCGGCATGCTGAATTCCCTGCCGGATCTGGAGTATCTGCGGAACCCGATCTACTCGCTGCTTAATCCCCGGAACCTGGACGGCCTGGTGGTCTGGAGTTCGTCTATCGGCGACACCGTATCCCCCGGGGAATTCCTGGACTTTCACCGTTCCTTCGAGTCCCTGCCCTATGTGACCATTGCCCATAAGATACCGGGGCGGCCCTGTGTAAAATTCGACGCCTATAGGGGCATGAAGGATCTGGTAAACCACTACACGGCCTTTCACGGGGCCCGGAAGATAGCCTTTCTCCGGGGGCCTCTGGGCCACCTCTCCTCCCAGGAGCGTTTCCAGGGATACCGGGACGCCCTTTCCGGCGCCGGTATCCCCTACGATGAAAACCTGGTTTCCGATCCCGCCGGCTGGACGGAGGGCGCCGCCGCCTGCGCCCAGCTGGTCGTTGCCCGCCGCCTCCTTCCCGGCAGGGACTTTGACACCCTTATCGGTTCGAGCGATCTGATGATCCTCCCCGCCGTCCAGTATATCTCCCGGCTGGGCTACCAGGTTCCCGCCGATTACCGGGCGGGGGGCTTCAACGACACCATCGAAGGCAGGGTCTTGTCGCCCCCCCTTACCACGGTGCATCTGCCCTACGCGGGCCTGGCGGGGGAATCTTTCAGGATACTCCGGGAGCTTTTCAGCGCGGGGTTTCAGGACGAGGGAGGCCGGGAGGACAGCCGCGACACGGATCTGTCCTGCACCGTGATCATCCGGGGTTCCTGCGGATGCCCGGCCCGGAACTTTCCCGCCCTGGAGGAGGGGGAGATTGACCGGATCTCCGCCCCTCTGATCCGGGCTTTAGAGGAAAACCCCGGGCCGGCTTTTTTCGACCTCTTCCAGAAAAACTTTGCCGCCTTCCTTGACTCAGGGGGCGAGGCGGGCGCCTTTCTGGAGGCAGTCCGGCGTATCCGCCAGTCCGCGGGAGCGGGGCCGCATGCTTCGGCCGGGCTTGCCGACGGGCTTTTCGGCATTGTCGCGCAGACGCAGGAGCATAGCTATACCTATTCGCGCTACCAGCTTGAAAAGCGGCATAGCGCCCTTAATTCCCTTAAATGCGAACTCCTGGGAACCCGCGACAGGCGGGCCCTAATCGAGAGCCTCGCGCGGCATCTGCCCGGAATCGGTATCCTTACCGCCGCGGTGGTGCTTTCCCAGGATCACCGCATGTCCGAATGTGTGGGGAGTTTTTCCCCGGAAGGCATCGCCGCCGGGGACGGCAGGCGGTTTCCCGCCGAAAGGCTCCTCCCCCCGGAACTGGACGGGCAGTACAGCCGGGGAAGCTTCCTTGTCCAGCCCCTGTTCATCGAAAACCGTTTTCTGGGCCATTTTGTCCACAATGTGCCCTTCCACGACGGGGTTATTCTGGAGGAGCTCCGATCCACCGTGAGTAACGCCCTAAAGGGGATCTTCCTTTTCGAGGAAGCCTACCGGGCAAAGCAGATAGCCGAGCAGGCCGAGCGGGCGAAGACCGAATTCCTTGCCGCCATTGGGAACAGCCTGTACGATCCTTTTGAGGAGATCATCGAGCGGATAGGCGCCCTCGAATCCCGGACGGCCGAATCCGGCCGCGATTCCAGTCTGGAGGAAGGGATCGGCGCCCTTAAAGCCCTGGCTATCCGGCGGCAGGAGCGGACCAACTACCTTATGGAGCTCTCCCTTTCCCAGATTGACGAATTGTCCTTCAAAAAAAGCCTCTTTAACATCGCGGATCTGCTTCCGGAGCTGGAGCCCGCTTCCTTTCCCCTGCTTGCCGGAGATACGGCCCGGCTGCGGGACGCCTTTGCCCTGATACGGGAGATCTACAGCGACGGAATTTCGGCGGGCCTGCGGCCGGGCGGCCTTGAAATTCGCTTTGCCGCCCGGATCCCGCCCGAGCTTTCCGCCCCTCATACCCTGCTTCTGGCGGAGCGGATTGTCCTGATCCACCAGGGGGAGCTGGCCTGGAATACGGAGCTCTGTTCGGTTCTCCTCCCCTGGATAAGCTATTCCGGCCAGGACGCCTTCCGGAGCGCGAAAGAGCGGAAGCGCTGTATTCTGGCCCTTTCCCCCCTGCCGGTTGATTTAAGCGCCGCCTTTGGCCTGCCCCTTGCGGAGGATCCCGAAAAGGCGGCCTCCGGACAGACGGCCTTTATCGCCTGGAACGCGGAGGCGGGCGGGCGGGAAGCTTTCAAAAAAGCGGCGGCCCTGGGTTCCCGGCCGGAATTTTTCCATACCCCCTTCCTCTGCTTTGCCTCTTCCCTTTCCGGGGAAACCCTGAGCGCGGCGGTGGAAGCCCGGCTGCGGGGCGAAAAAGAGGGAAGCGTTCTGTTTATCGGGGTAAGGGAGGATCTGTTCAGTTCCTGGGTGGAACCGGACAGGCGGCTGCATATTTCTTCCGCCCCGGAACTTGCCGGGGCCGCGGCCAGGCTGCTGCCAAGCCTCATCGTCCTGGGCTCGGCGGATATTGAGGCGGTAAACACGGTGAGGAGCCACCCGGCCACCGCCACGATTCCCCTGATCATCGTTCCCGAGCGGATAGGCAGCCTGCGGGAAGTAACGGAACTGAGCCGTTTCCCCCGGGTGGTTTTGTGCCACCGGGGCGTCGCCGATTCCGCCGAGTTCTGCGCGCGGGCCCGGGCAATAGCCGCGGGGGACGGCATGCTCCCCATCTACACCGGAACCCTGGTTAAAAAGGCGCTCTTCTACTTCGACGAGCACGCGGAGTCCCATATCTCCCGCTGGAAACTCGCCGACACAGTAAACGTGAGCGAAGACTACCTTACCCGGATCTTCCGCCGGGAAATGGGCTGCTCCCTCTGGGAGTACCTTAACCTGTACCGGGTGTACCTGGCGGCGGATCTCCTGACCCGCACCGGGGACACCATCTATGAGATCGCCGCCCGCACCGGGTTTCAGGATCAGGCCTATTTCTGCCGGGTCTTCAAAAAGATCTACGGCAAGACGCCGGGGCAGCTGCGGAGCG
>JAIRRU010000026.1 GCA_031255815.1 Treponema sp.
TCCATCAACGACAAGCATATCGGCGTTATTATCCGCCAGATGATGCGGAAGGTGGAGATTGTCGCCGTGGGGGATACCCGCTTCATTTTCGGCCAGATGGTGGATAAGTACCGTTTCCACGAGGAAAACAACCGGGTTATGGCCGAAGGCGGCCAGCCCGCGGTAGCCCGGCCCATGTTCCAGGGGATCACCAAGGCTTCCCTCAACATCGACTCCTTCCTCTCGGCGGCCAGTTTCCAGGAGACGACCCGGGTGCTCACCAACGCCGCTATAGCGGGAAGCACCGATTACCTCCGGGGGCTCAAGGAAAACATCATCATCGGCCACCCGATCCCCGCGGGAACCGGCATGAAGCGTTACCGGGGGGTTAAACTCTTTGACGAGGACAGCCAGGATCTGGATATCCAGATGCAGGAAGTGCTGGAACAGCGGAAGCTGGAGGCCGTAACCGAGTCCGAGGAAGAGGACGCCATGGAGGAAAACGAGGAATAGTCCGGCGCCGGGCTGCCCCGGCGCTTAACGCAGAACTGTAAAGAGCAGGCTGAAAACAAAAGCCGCCACCGCGGCGGTAAGGATGTAGACCCAGAGGGGGAGGGGCCCGGCGGCCTGGAGTTTTTTTGGTTTTTCGCCGGGCCGGCGCTCCTCCGGGTACTTTCCCCCTTCCGCGCCGGGCATTGACGAGTAGCCGCAGGCCGGACAGCCCGCGGCAAAATCTGCGTCGGCGCCGGTAAAGCCGCAACGCGGGCAGCGGATGGACGCGAAGAAACGTCCGCAGCGGGGGCATTTTTTTGTATCCCGGTCAACTTCGGAGCCGCAGTTATCACAGAAAAAGCGGGGCGCTTTCATCCCCTGTAACTGCCTCCCCCGCCCGTTTAGGCGCTGCTGGCTGGTTTTGCGGGTTCCGTCTTGGCCTTGTCCGGCGCTTTTACGGTCTTCTCCGGGGAGGAAGATTCCGGCGCTTTCGCGGGGGCCTTGGAAGAATCCGCGGCGGAGCTTCCCCTTCCCCGGTCGGTAACGTAGAATCCGGAACCTTTGAATATGATGCCGGTTCCCCCCTTGATGAGCCGCCGCACTTCCTTGCCGCATTCGGGGCATATCTTTACCGGCTCTTCGCTCATGCTTTGAAATACATCAAAGTTGTGCCCGCAGCTTTTGCATTCGTAACTATAAGTCGGCATACCCTATCCTTAGTTTTGAGACGAATATACTGAAAACAAGTTGAAAAGTAAAGCGACCTCCCTTCCGGTCATCGGGGCGGTACGCAGATTGAGAAAGGCCCCTTCCAGGGAGGGCGGGTTGGCAAGGAGAAGGCTGAGCAGGGCCACCGTTTCAGAGGCCTCGCTGTTTTGCACTTCCGGATTTTGCGCGGCCTGGGAAAGAAAGAAGCGGGCCATGGAAAAGAGGGTAACGATCCCCCTCGTCTGGCTTGCCTGGGGGGTCTCTATCCGGATACGGGATTCGTAGAGTTCTTCCCCGGAGCCGCTGTTTTCGCCGTTTTCCGCGGGGAGCGGCCGGAGGCTCGCCATGAAAGATTTGGCGGGGATCTGGAGGGGAAGGTTCATGGCGGTAAGGAAGCGGTTCAGCTGGCTTTCCGGTTCTTCCAGCCAGAAGGCCAGGGCGGCGTCCTGGCGGAATTCGGTGAAACCTTCCGGAAGGGAGGTTCCCGGGGGAAGGGCGAAGGGATTGGGGGCCCGGGAACCCGGGGCGGCGGGGCGGCTAAGGGCGGCAAAGGCCCGGCTGCTGTCAAGGGCCACCGACGCGCCGCTCTGCGCGGAGTACCAGAAGTTTTGCCGGTTTTCCGTTTTAAGCTTCTTCCAGTCCCTGCTTGCCCCCAGGGCGAAACGCGCCCTGCTGCTGGGGTAGCGGCCCCAGCCGGAAAGCTGGATAGTTTTACCGCTTTCCGGGGGGTAAAAACCCGCTACGGCGTAGCTGGTCCGCTCGAAGATCGCCGCCGCGTCGGCCTGGCCGAATCCGGCAAAGCTGATCTTATCCAGTATCGGGCGGGCCTTTTCCACGTCGATGTACGCATAGGCCTTGCCGCCGGAGTCCAGGGGGAAGCCCGTGTCCAGGGGGATATCCAGGGGCTTGGGGGCCCCGGCGCAGGCGGCGAACAGCAGGGCCAGGAGCGGCAGGCGGAAGAGCTTAAATTTTTTCAATTTTCACCAGCCATTGTTCATCCCCCGCTTCCAGGGGGCTCTGCCCTTCCGCCTCGCCCCACTCGACTTCCCGGGCCAGGGTTTCCCCCGCCACAAAGGCGGCAAAGTCTTCCCAGGCGGCCTTAAGCCGGCCGGAACCCCAAAGCCTGAGCCGTATCCGGTCGGTAACCTCAAGGCCCGTCTCCTTACGCAGGTTCTGCACCCCCCGAACCAGATCCCGCACGTCTCCCTCCCGGGAGAGTTCTTCGGTTATCTCCGTATCCAGCCCGATAGTCAGGGTGTCTTCGTTCAGCACCCGCAGATTGGCCTTTTCGATCCGCCGGATGTCAAGCTTTTCGGCGGTAATGTCCACGCTGCGGCCCGCCACGTCGATCGCCAGGGTCGCCCCCTCCAGAAGCCCCTGGATCTCAGTCTGGCTGAAGCTTTCGATCCGGGCGGCCGCGGCCTTCATGTCCTTGCCCAGCTCTTTTCCCAGGACGCGGAAATTGGCCTTAACCTGGTACTCCACCAGATCTTCCTCGTTGTCCCGAAACACCAGGTCTTTGACGTTCAGTTCCTCCCGGATGATATCC
>JAIRRU010000032.1 GCA_031255815.1 Treponema sp.
TCTTAAATCCACCGTGCTTTGCGCCACCTCTTCCTACGCCCTGCTTCTGGCGGAGGAAATAGAAAAACGGCAGGTTCGGGATAAGGTTTTTCTGCGCAAGGCTCTTATCGGTTCGGAACGCTGGGGCGAAAAGATGCGGAAACGCATCGCTTCGGAACTGGGGGTGGAGCTTTACGATATCTACGGCCTTACGGAGATCTACGGCCCCGGCATCGGCATAAGCTGCCCCTACGAGTGCGGCATGCACATGTGGGCCGATTACCTTTACTACGAAATAGTCGATCCCAAGACCGGGGGCCAGGTATCGCCCGGCGAAACAGGGGAACTGGTAATCACCACCCTCTGTAAAGAGGGCGCGCCCCTTATCCGCTACCGCACGCGCGATCTTACCCGGGAACTTCCCGGTTCCTGCCGTTGCGGCAGCCCCTATCCGCGGATAGACACCCTTATCGGCCGCTCGGACGATATGGTCAAGGTAAAGGGAACCATGATCTTTCCCGGCCGGATAGACGAGCTTCTGGCCTCCATCCCCGATGTATCGAGCGAATACCAGGTGCAGATCGATCACCTGAACGGCCGGGATATCCTGAATCTCTTTTTCGAGACCTCCCTTGACGGCAGAAATGAAAGAAAAAACCTCGAAAAAACCGTGGAGGACGCTTTCAGGCAAAAAATCGGCATTACCCCCAAACCCATCGCCGTGGGGCTTGGGGAGCTTCCCAGGAGCGAAAAGAAGTCAGCCAGGATCTTTGACAACCGCTATTAAGCCCCGTTGTTGAAAAAAACCCCGGCAAGTTGTAAATTGAGACAATGAACGGCCTTATCCTCCTGATTATTTCGGTTACGGTGCTTGTCGCGGCTTATCTGTTGTACGGCCGTTATCTTGCGAAACGCTGGGGGGTCGATCCGGCCAGAAAAACGCCGGCCGGGGAATTTGAGGACGGCATGGACTATGTGCCCACTTCCCCGGCGGTTCTGTTCGGCCACGAGTTTGCCTCCATTGCCGGGGCGGGGCCTATCAACGGCCCGATTATCGCCGCCATGTTCGGCTGGCTCCCGGTGCTTCTCTGGCTCCTCTTTGGCGCGGTATTCTTCGGGGCGGTTCACGATTTCGCCGCCCTTTACACATCCGTAAGAAACCAGGGCAAATCCGTAGGTTACGTGATCGAACTCTACGTCGGCAAAGCCGGAAAGCGCTTCTTCCTGATCTTTGTGTGGCTTTTTTCGCTGCTTATCGCCGCCGCCTTCGCGGATATCGTGGCGGGAACTTTCGCGGGTTTCGGTTCAGGCGGCGAAAGAAACCCCGTGAACGGTTCTGTGGCAAGCGCTTCCTGTCTTTTTATCGCCGCCGCCCTGGGCCTGGGTGTCTTTATCCGCAGACGCAAGGCCTCGGATCTTGCCAGCGGGATAATCGCGGTAGATCTGCTCGTTTTGTGCATTGTCCTGGGCATTTTCTTCCCCGTTTTTCTCCCCAAACAGGTCTGGCTCCTCCTGGTCTTTGCCTATATCTTTACCGCTTCCGTTATCCCCGTCTGGGCCCTGGGCCAGCCGCGGAACTACCTTAACTCTTTCCTGCTTGTCGCAATGATTCTGGCGGCCTTTATCGGCGTGGTGTTCACCAGCCCCCGTATTTCCATTCCCGCCTTTACGGGATTCGAAGCGGACGGCAATTACCTGTTCCCCGGCCTTTTTATCACCATAGCCTGCGGGGCCATTTCCGGTTTCCACAGCCTGGTGGTTACCGGGGCGGCGTCCAAGCAGATCAGTACCGAAAAGCACATGCTGCCCATCTCCTACGGTTCCATGCTCCTGGAAACCCTGGTGGCCGTCCTTGCCCTTATCGCCGTAGGTTCCCTGGCCCGGGGGGGCGTCCTGCCCCGGGGAACCCCGCCCCTTGTCTTCGCCACCGCGGTCGCCGGTTTTCTCCACCAGTTGGGGCTCCCCAGCCAGGCATCCTTTGTGATCGTGTCCCTGGCGGTTTCCGCCTTCGTTCTTACCACCCTGGACACGGTGGCCCGCCTTGGGCGTCTGTCGTTCCAGGAACTTTTCCCCCGGGAAAGGGAAGGGGAGGAGGCGGGCCTTGCCCGCCGGATTTTAACGGGCAAGGCCGGGGCCGCTTTTTTTACCCTTGCCCCCGCCTACCTCCTGGCGGTTACCGGGTATCAGAACATCTGGGCCCTCTTCGGCGCGGCCAACCAGCTCCTGGCCGCCCTTACCCTTATCGCCTGTATCCTGTTTTTCAAAAAAAGCGGGAAGCAGGCCTTTATGCTCTACATTCCCGCCTTCATCATGCTGGCGGTTACCTTTTCCTCTCTCGCCCTGACCATTAAAACCAAGATAGCGCTTCTGTACCGGGGGGGCTTTGCCTTCGCCGCCGACGGCCTCCAGCTCATCATCGCCGCGCTGCTTCTCTTCCTGGGGATTCTGGTTGTTATTTCCTGCGCGGCAAAACTGCGGAGGTCTGAATGACCTCCCTCAAGGACAGGATCTTTCTGTTTCTAACCAGCGGCAAATACAGCGGCATGCGGAACGAGGCAGGCATGGACGAGATGATCCGGCTTATCGTCCTCAACATTACCTATACCTTCGCCTCTTTCCTGATAATCGCCATGGGCGTGTCCGACATGCGTTCCGGCTCAATCGACCTGGGCCTCCTGCAGCTTATTATCGGCTTCCTTATTTTTACTAATCTCCTGCTTCTCCGGACCGAGCTTCCCTTTATGGCAGGGGGCGTTATCGTTACCGGTATATTCGGTGTTTTCTG
>JAIRRU010000060.1 GCA_031255815.1 Treponema sp.
ACACGGCGGAACGCTGACCAAAAAAGCGTTGACTGGCACTTTACCACCGACGACGCTCGCACTAAACTAAAACGCCTCTATCCAATAATTGTGTAGTTTTAGACGACACAAAGTACTAGGCCCAATAAATGCGATAGGCTACGGAAAAAAATAAAAAGGCCGGTCGCATTACACGGCCGGCCATGCCCTTAGGCATATCGGAGATATAGTGATTTGGGAGGGGAACTATAGGTCCGACATATTCAATATCGGAGTAAAATGGCGGTACTTGAATAAAAATCACCAAAAACATGCGTCAATTTCCGCTATTCGGCTTCACTCGGATTCGCTGACGTTCATGTCCACCGTCAGGGCTATCCGGTAGGTTTTCCCGCGCTGGGCCGTTATCTGCCGGATGACCGCGTAGTCGCCTATCTGGAAACGCACCTCGCGGGGCCCCGGTTCTACGGGAACCGGGCCGGGCCCCAGGGTTACCGGCTTGTTGTCCAGAAAGATCCGGGCGTTTTCGGGGGCCTCAAAAATGATAAGGGGGGTAGGATCCTGCAGCTCGATGCTCAGATCCAGCGTTTTGGCCCGTTCTATCAGGAAGCGGCGGCTTTCGTTCCGGTAATCATCGGAGAGGATCACCAGGTGGTGTTCCCCTTCCTTAAGGAGCAGTTCTTCCTCCGGATCCTCCACAACCTTGTCGTCTATCAGCGCCGTAAAGGGCTTCCCGGCAAGCTGTTCCGGGTAGCGGAAGCTGATCCGCAGCGCCCCCTCGTCGCCGAGGATCGGCTTGATGCTGAGCCGGAACTGCATGGTCTCCAGTTCCTCGGTTAAACCTTTGACTATCGGCATTACCCGGAACACGATGGGGAAAGATTCGGGGGGGATAGGCGGCAGCACGGTGGCATAGGGGCTTGAACGCAGGTTGTGCCCTGCCCGGAGGGGTATCTGGTAAACGGTTTGCAGTTTGCCGGGGAGGGGTTCGTTCAAAAAGCCGCTGCCTTTAATATCCGCCACGCCCTTTTCGGGAACCCGATCCAGTCCGTTGTAGGCGGTAACGCCAAGGCTGCCCTGGTAGGGGATCCAGCGCTGGGGGGCGGAAAGTTCCAGCTCCACCCCCCGGAAGAAACGGGCTTCCTTGCCCATCGTAATGACCACGGAACTGTTGTAGGCCAGGGGGATCGAGGCGCCGGGGCCGCTGTCTCTGGATATTTCCAGGCTGCCTGCCACCAGAATTCGCAGATCCTCGGCCTTGGCTTGCGAAAAGATACTGATAAAAAGCAGGCAAAAAAAAGTATAACGAAGGGTTTTCACCGATCATTCCCTTGTTCGTATAAATATTTTCCCGGATCCTGGGCTCTTCCGTTCCGCCGCAGTTCAAAGTGGAGATGAGGGCCGGTAGACTGCCCGGTGGATCCTACTCTGCCTATTAGACTACCGGATCGGACTTCCTGACGCAAGCCGATTTCCGTTTTTGACAGGTGGCCGTAGAGGCTTGTCCAGTTATCCCCGTGCCGGAGGATAAGGTAGTTGCCGTAGACCGGGTTGTAGCCGCTTTCGATTACCACGCCCTCCCTGGCGGCGAACACCTCGGTTCCCTCCGGGGCGGCCAGATCCAAGCCTTCATGAACCCGGTAACGGCCGGTAAGGGGGTTCTGCCTCATGCCGAAGGAACTGGTAAGCCGGTAAGTCCGCAGGGGGAAGCGGAAACCGCTGTTAAGAAAGAATATCCGCTCGGTGGGGCTGAAATCATCGCCGGGATAGAACAGGAAGGATTCCGCGTCCGGGGCTTTTCCCGCGGTTCTGTCCGGGGCTATTCCCCTTAGGCTGAGGGCCGCCCCCTGATCCCCGGGCCGGCCGATCCGGGCCGAAACAAGGAGCAGCTCGATGTCGGATAGGGGCTCTTGGGGGGCGAAGATCCCCGGGCCCGAGGGAAGCAGGACGTATTCCAGGCTTTCCAGGCCCGAGGGGTGGCTCAGGCGGTTGAGGGTAGCCAGGGCCGCGTAGGGGATATTGCAGCGGGCGGCAAGGGAAAAGAGGTCGTCCCCCTCCTGGAGGGCGTAACGGTAGATGCTGAGCGCCCCGGCAAGGGTTTCGGCGCTTTCCCCGCTGCGCTGCCGGTTAAAAAACCTCCGCCGGGTACTTTCCACGTCTTCCAGGTACTGCCGGAACATGGTATCCCGGTAATCCAGCCGGAGGATGAGGGGCGCCTGGGCGCCGGAAGAATTCCCCGGATTTTCCTCAGCCTTTCCGGGGGAAGGGACGGTCAGAATGAGAAGGGACAAAAAAAAGGCAAGGGATAGCCCTTGCCTTTTAAAGGCATGTATCAAGCACACGCCTTTCCCGTTCAATAACCGGCCTCTTAGGAGGCGATAGCTTCTACCGGGCAGGCGCCGGTGCAGGTACCGCAATCCACGCACTTGTCGGGATCGATCCATCGTTTGCCGTCTTTTTCGGAAATTGCCCCGGTCGGGCATTCGCCTTCGCAGACGCCGCAGTTGACGCAGGCGTCGGAAATTTTATAAGCCATAGTTTACCTCTCTCCTCAAAATTCCAGGCCCCCAGGGGGCCTGGCGCAGGTTCCTTGTGGATACGCCAAAGGATACTATATGAAAGCCTGGATTTCAAGTACAATAAAGCAATGCTTTTTGTCGCAATCCCCCTGGCGCTGGGCTTCTTGGGGCTCATTATCTATTTTGCCCTCTCCAAAGAAAGCCCGCGGGTTATACGCCTTGCCGCCCTCATTGCCCTGGGGGCCGTGATTCTTTCGGTACTGGTCTGCGGCGTCATCATGCTGCTGAGCTTGGGAGCGGGCGGCGGAGAGCCGGTTATGCCGGATTTTCTCAGCACGGAGCAGCCCGAGCCCCCGGCAAAGACCGACACCCTTGTCCTGGTGGTCATCGCCTTGTTCCTCCTGGTCTCTCTGGGAATAGTGGTGATGTTTTCCCTCAGGGAACAGAGAAAATCAACGGAAAGGAAAGCGGAAGCCGCCGGGGAAGATAATCCCTACTCGTCGTAGAACTGCACGCTGCGGTCTCCGTGGGCAAGCTTGCGGACGATGCAGGAGAGGCTGAAGTTGATGACGAAGTAGGTTAAGGCGATAAAGCAGTACAGCACAAAAACATGGGCGCTGGTGATCGGCGTATTCCGGGAGATAACCCCCATCAGGTTCTTGGTGTTGAAGAAAAATTCCGCGATGGCAAACTGGGCGAAGAAGCTGGTGTCCTTGATGGTGGTGATAATCTGGCTCATCAGGGAGGGGATGATCCGCTGAAAGCACTGGGGCAGCACGATGTAGTGCAGGGTCTGGAAAAAACTGAAGCCCTGGGATCTGGCGGCTTCGAACTGGCCCTTGGCGACGGAGTTGAGCCCTCCCCGCACGATTTCCGCGAT
>JAIRRU010000096.1 GCA_031255815.1 Treponema sp.
AGTTTGGCCTTGTTTTCCGTGCCGTCCAGTTCGATCATGGTCCGATCTATGTCCACCTGATCCTGGGCATCCAGGCCCTCCAGTTCCGGGGCGATAACGTTGTTCACGTTATCCACCGCCTTGAGCACCCCCTTGCCCAGATACCGGCTCTTGTCGCCGTCCCGCAGTTCTACGGCCTCATAATCGCCGGTAGAAGCCCCGGAGGGGACTGCCGCCCGTCCCAGGGTACCATCTTCCAAGATAACGTCAACTTCAACAGTAGGGTTTCCCCGGGAATCCAGAATTTCCCGGGCGTGTACGCATTCAATCATGCTCATTAAATTCCTCCAGTATTGTAACTAAATCTCATTTTCCGATATTCGGAGGCCCAAGTCAAGGCTCCGCGTTTGCGCTTCATGTATCCGGGACCACATTAGTAGGCCGCGAAAGGGATGATCTCCGCGATTTCCGCCCTGAAGCGTCCGGAGGCCGCCCAGCGCCCCCCCTCCATCCAGTACCTGGGGAATCTGGTAAGGCAGATAATGCCCGTAACTTCTTTGGGGCGGTTTCGTTCTAGCTGCCTGAGCATTGCCCGCAGCGCGGATCGGGCCGCGTCTTCAAGGGCCGTTTTTTTTATGTCGATCCAGCCCGGTATGTCCGGCGGTCCTCCCAGGGGGCCGTAGCCGGGACCCTGGATACTCCGCGTCATCCCGGCCCGCCACGCGCCGACCCGGCGTTTCTGGGCTTCCCCCAGCCGGTAATCGGTCCAGAGGAAGAGCTTCATATCCCGGAATTCCACATCCGTGGCAAAAAGCCCCGGATCGCCCCAGGCTATGGATCCCAAGGGCTCCAGTTCAAATTCCTCCGGGATACCCCGGGCTTTTTCGCCTATGTCGTAGTGGAAGGACCAGCCGTAGATCATGGCCGAGTAACACATTGCCGCCTCTTCCAGGGCCCGTCTCCGCAGGGCCTCCGCGTCCAGGGGGTAGTGCTCTTCGATGTAGGGGCCGGAGATGGGCTCCATTTCCACACATACCTCTCCCCGCAGAACCTCCACATCGTGGCCGGGGTAAAAATCCTGGGCTCCCACTCGGCTAAAGGCGCCGAGGGCGAGAAGCAGCCCGGCGAGGGCAAGAGACCGAATCATATTTCAAGTATCGGCAGATTGGTAGGCTTCGTGATTCTACTCTTACCTGGCGGTTGAGGAACTTTACTGCGTAAGGAATACAGTACAAGCTACTGGTTGAATTTAAAGAAGATCACGTCCCCGTCCTGCACGATGTATTCCTTGCCCTCAACCCGGTACCTGCCGGCTTCCTTGATCTTCGCCTCCGTGCCGTACCGGATAATATCGTCGTAAGAGTAGACTTCGGCCTTGATAAAGCCCTTCTCAAAGTCTGTGTGGATAACTCCGGCGGCCTTGGGGGCGCTGTCTCCGGCCCGGATAGTCCAGGCACGGCATTCATCGGCCCCGGCGGTAAAGAAGGTGCGGAGCCCCAGGAGCCGGTAGGCGGCCCGGGAAAGGCTTCCCAGTCCCGATTCCTTAAGCCCCAGTTCCCCGAGAAAGGCGAGTTTTTCCGCCGGATCTTCTATGTCCGCCAGTTCCGCCTCGAATTTGCCGCAGATGACTACAGCCTCCGAGGCTTCGGCGGCGGCCTGCTCCCGTACCGCCTCCACCTAGGACGCGGCCCTTCCCGCGGGTTCCGCTGTTCCAGGAATGCTCTGTATTTCCGGAATACTTTGTATTCCTGGAATACTCCGTATTCCTTGGTCGTCTACGTTGCACACGTAAAGCTGGGGTTTGGCGGTGATAAAATGGCAGTCGTAGACGGCGGCCTTTTCATCTTCCCCCAGATCCACCGACCGGACGGGCCTGCCCTTTTCCAGGGCCGGGCCTATCTTGTCCAGGGCGGAAAGCACGATGCCCGCGTTTTTCTGCTCCTCCCTGGCCTGAACCTTTAGGGCCCGTTCCGCCCGCTCCCGGCGCTTGGCCAAAGTCGCAAGATCCGCCAGCACAAGTTCTATATTGACGATCTCCATGTCCGAAACGGGATCCACCTTGTTGTTCACATGGATGATATCGGGATCGTCAAAACAACGTACCACCTGGGCGATCATCCCCGCTTCCCTGATATGGGAAAGGAACTGGTTCCCCAGCCCCTCGCCCTTGCTGGCCCCCTTTACCAGCCCGGCGATATCCAAAAATTCCACCGTGGCGGGAATAGTCCGCTGGGGTTTGAAGATCCCGCTCAGCCTGAGGAGCCGCTCATCCGGAACGTTCACCATCCCCACGTTGGGATTAATAGTACAGAAGGGATAGTTCGCCGCTTCCGCCGCCGCCCCGCTGAGGGCGGAAAAAATGGTGGACTTCCCCACGTTGGGAAGCCCTACGATACCGCAGTTCAGAGCCATGGCTCTTACTATACCATTCCCGGGGGAAAGACTCCAGCGCCGGGAATTCTCGCAAAAACCCCTGCGCCTCCGGCTGGTAGGCTGATTAGGCTAAAAGTATGGATAAAAGGGTAGCCACGAACCTCTCTAACCGCACGAACACCGAAAACCCCGCTCTCCATCTATATTTCCTGGGACAGGAAGCGCTTATTCATTCCTTCGTGTTCCGGCGAGCCGTAGTTCGCCTTGGTGCGCTGCCGCCTTTGGCGGCTTGGTGGTTTAAATTCTTGTTCCCGGTTCTTTCGCTTATCCGGCGATTTAGTGTAATCAAGGTACTAGACAGCTCCTATATAAAAATCCGCTCCGGCCTTTAGGCTTTC
>JAIRRU010000134.1 GCA_031255815.1 Treponema sp.
CGTGGTGTTCGTGTGGTTAGTGGCTATCCCTTTACCCGTACTTTTAGCCCAATCGAAGCGCCAGCTTACCGGGCTGCAGGAAAATTAAGCCACGAACGGCACGAACCACACTAACCCGACTCGAAAATCTCTCGGACTCAAGGAGATTTAGATGAAGTATCGGGGTTTTCGGCGTAAAAGTTCGTGGTGTTCGTGTGGTTCGTGGCTATCCCTTTATCCGTACTTTTACTGCACCTGGCTCACCAGGGTGTTTGTTCCATTGTAAACGAGGATTGCTTCTTTTGTACCGTCTACCTCATATACCTCCAGGGTAATTCGGCTGGTAAAGTTGATTCCGTCAATAATAACCGCGACAACATATTTGCCGTTATCGGTAATTTTCCCTTCCGCCCATGTCTCGGTATATTTGACGGTAAGGTTATTGTAGGTTTTATAAGCATCCCCCTGATTGTTAGCCTTGGCAGCGTCATATTTGTAAATGATTATCCTGGATATTACCTCCGTTTCATACAACTGCGCCAAATGCTTAACAGAAACCTGGTAACCGGCGGGCGCCGCGGGGCCTTCCCATTGAGCCGTAAAGCTGAGGGTCTTTGTTACCGTATAACTCGTTCCCCCGCCATAGCTTCCCCCGTCGCCCGACCAGCCTTTGAAGATCTTCCCGGCAGGCGCGGTCATGTTTCCCTGTCCGGGCAGGGTGATCGTTGAACCTGATTGAACCGTTACCTCGGAGGGCGGGGTACCGCTTCCCTCGCCCGCGCTAAAACTTAGCGTGCAAGAGGCTGCAGAATCCCCTTCTTCCCCGGTTTGACACCCGGCCAGCGCCAGGACGCTTACCAAGACCAGCGTGGCTGCCATCCGCCTGAAAAAACACCGATTGTTTTTCATCCCGTACTCCTTGGTTTGAATATTCCCCCGGCGCAGAGGCCGGGGTCTTTCCGCCGGCCGCTTTCAGACGGAAGGCCGGGCTCAAACACGCCTAACATTATCAGGAGTCAATACCTAATAATAATAGGTAATTTGATACTGAGTATTAATAAGTTGTCAATACCTAATATTGCCGTATTTTTTTTCTTAAGGGGAAAAACATAAAATCGCTTCAGCTTCGGCGTTTACTATCCGCGAATATCAAGGCCAGAAGGCGGGAAATGGGGATATCCCAGGAAAAACTCGCAGAATTCGCCGATCTTTCACCGCAAATGATCAACAGTATAGAGGGATGCCGGGCCTGGGTAAGTGATAAAACCCTGGCTGCCCTGGCGGAGGTTCTGGGGGTGGAGGTGTATCAGCTTTTTACCCCCCTGTCGGAACAAGACGCGGAGGAACGGGATCTGAACCTTTCCCGGCGTTTAACCCGGCTGAAACAGGAGATCAAGGCGGACATTAACGCGGATCTGGAAGCCCGGTTCGCCCCCTGGCTCCGGCGCTGATCCGCCCGGAGCGGCGCCGGGGAATGTCCCGGTGCCGCTCCGGACTTTGTTGCGCTTCACAAAACCCCCGCCGGAACTGCCAAAAGATTGAGCCGCGAACGGCACGAACCACACTAACCCGGCTCGAAAATCTCTCGGACTCAAGGAGATTTAGATGAAGTATCGAGGTTTTCGGCGTAAAAGTTCGTGGTGTTCGTGTGGTTAGCGGCTACCCTTTATCCCTGCCTTTTAGCTTAAGCAGGGTACTACTCCGCCCCTATGGCTTGCAGTATCTCCTTTGAGCGGGCTTCGGCGGCTTCGGCGTCGGCGGCGTTGCCCTGCTTGCGGTACACTTCGGCCAGGGCGCGCCAGTCCATTGCCAGGCCCCAGGAATTTTCCGCCCGGCGATCCAGGGCCAGGGCCTCTTCCAGGGCCGTCACCGCTTCCCCATACCTGCCCGCCACGGAACGGACGGAGGCGATGAGGTACCAGTCATAGGCGGCGTATTCCAGGTAGTTGTCCTTTTCATGGATGGCCAGGGCCTTTCTTACCGCCCCTTCGGCTTCCGTAAAACGGCGGTTTTCCTTTTCCGCCAGCGCGATCACCGTCCAGCCCAGGGCAGTGGAGAGTTTATCGTTTTTTACGGAACCCAGATCCTGCTCGACCTGGGCCCTTATCCGGGCGGCGTTTTGGGCGCCCGAACCGTCCCGAATAGCCCCAAGCAGGCTCCCCCGGGCGACGTAGATCCGGCAGACGGCGGCCAGTTCCCGATCCCCCCGGCCGCCACCCTCCCCTTCCGCCTCCGCCAGGGCGGCGGCCCATTCGGCGTCGGCTTCCTCCCGCTTACCCTGGGAGAAGAAGATGTTCCCCCGGGAAAGGTTCGTGCGGACCCGCAGGGAAAGATCGTCCGCGGCCACGGCGATCCGCCGGGCTTCGTCCAGGAGATCCAGGGCGGTTTCAAAATTGCCCCGGTCTGTCTCCTGGTTCGCCATGGCAAGCTGCTGTTCCCCGGCGCTTCTCAGGCTGTTTGTTTCGGCAGGCCGCTCGGGGGCGGATGAACAGCCCGTAAGGAGGAGAAATACAACAAGCCCGAGGAGGCTCCCCGGGGTATCCGCGGGGAGACGGTAGTTTTCCCTGTTTCTCACGCTCATTGCCCTGCCTTTTTAAAAATCAATATCTCGCAGGCTGGTTCCCGCGGGCGCCGTTTCCACCCTGGGGGGGATACCGTTTCTGAGGATGGGGTTATTGGCCAGCGCGGTCAGCACATCCTGGGCTTTTTCCAGGGCGCTCCGCAGTTCGTTCACCGTGGCGGCGATCTGGGGCATCTGCCGGGGCAGGTAGGCGCTGGTCCGCTCCAGGTTTTCGAGGGTGCCCGCCACCGATTCCAGGGAGGAAATCAGGCTGGCGTAGACCGGGCCCCCGGCGTCCAGCACGGAAGAAACAGTGCCTTCCGGGCTAACCAGCATATCCGAGAACGATTCAAGGTTGTCCAGAATAGGCTGCAAATCGGCCAGCACCCCGTTAAGGGAAGCGGTAATGCTTTCCAGGGAACTGTTGATGTTCCCCGCGGTGGAGTCCAGCACCTGGGGAATCCCGGCGGTTATTTCCTGCAGCCCGGAGACGGCCCTTTCCACATCCCCCAGAGTCCGCCCCAAAACAGTCTCGTCGGTTCCCGCGAAAGCGTCTTCAACCTGGTTCAGCACCTGGTTCACATCCTCCAGCATGGCGCCGGCCCGGCTGAGGATCAGGCTGATGTTGTCGTCCCGAACGGGGATCATGGCCAGGCCGCTTCTCTGCAGCGCCTTTCCCTCCGGGGAATTAACATTGTGGATGACATCCCCCTCGGCCAAGGCGTCCTCCCCCTGGCCGGGGTGGAAGAGAAACTGATTCCCCAGTACCGGTATGGGCCCCACGACCATTTCCACCAGGGAACCGGCGCGAACCCGGGAAATGTAGGTGTCGAAAATGTAGAAATGCACCTCCACCCGGTCTTCGGCGGTAAGATCGAAAGATTTTACCCTGCCGATGGTAAAGCCCTTGTACTGGACTGCCATATTGTTGCTCAAACCCGCCGCCGAATCGAAGTAGCTTACAAAGTGGTAATCCCTGGCGAACCAGCGCTGGTTGGAACCCAGCATAAAGATCACAAACACCAGGGCGCCAAGGGCGATAATTATAAGGAAGCCGACAATCTGATCGGCAAAGCGGATGGTTAGTTTCATGCGGTAATTCCCTGTTCCAGGTAGCGGGCTATGTCGTCATCGGACTCGATCTGATCCCGGGTAAGCTGCAGGTAAAGTTCCCCCCCCATGATCATCAAAACCTTATCCGCCAGGCTGCGGACAAGGCGGGGATCGTGGCTGACAAAGATAACCGTATGCCCCTCCGCCTGATGCTGCCGCACCAGTTTTACCAGACGCTGGGAGGCGCTGTCGTCCAGGGATTCAGTCCATTCGTCCAGAAAGAGGATCTTCGGCCGGCAGATTATGGCCCGGGCAAAGGCGATAAGCTTATGCTCGCCCATGGAGAGCTGGGAAGGCCGGAAATTGAGTTCTTTCCGGTAACCCACGGCCTTCAAAACCTGATCAACGCGCTCCTGCCGCTCCTTCCGGGTCATGCGGGGGAAATGAACCAGCAGGGGAAGTTCCAGTATCTCAAAGAGGTTCTGATTGGCCCAGAGCGCCGAGTCCTGGAAAACCACCGCGGCTTCCTGGCGGAATTCCAGGTTCTCCCTGCGGTTCATGTGGGCAATGTTCTTTCCCCGGAAGCTCACCTCCCCCCCGCTGGGAACCAGGAGCCCGGCGGAAAGCTTGAGCACCGTGCTTTTGCCGTCGCCGGAGGGCCCCACCAGGGCGGTGGTTTTGCCTTCCTCGTACTGATAGGAAAAGCTCTTTACCACCACCCTGTCCTGGGCGGAGAAACTTACATCGTTAAGCTCTAAGAAAGCCATTGTCTACCTCAAAATCAGATTATACAGGACTGAAAGGAGAACATCGAGTATAATGCAGCCGGCAAAGGCGGCGCTTACCGCCCGTAATCCCGCGATGGGAACCTCCGTGCTGGAGCGCTGCACCGCGAAACCCTGGATCAGGGCCACCGTGGCGATAACCATCCCGAAGCTGAGGCTCTTTATGAC
>JAIRRU010000175.1 GCA_031255815.1 Treponema sp.
GTGGCCTAATTTCCCGGCAGTCCTTCCTTCTTCGCCTTTGTGCGCCTTCGTGGTTACAAATTCTTCATTCCATATCCTGCAAATTAGAGTTTACCAGATACTAAGCCAGTTGCCAGGCGGAAAACCAGTGGAACGCCGCGCCGGCCAGGACAAAGAAGTGCCAGATCACGTGGGCGCTGCGAAGTTTGGGCCGGCTGTACCAGAAAGTGCCCAGGGTATAGGCCGCGCCGCCGGCGATAAGGAAGGCAAAACTGAGCCGGGGGATGGTATGGTAGAGCTTGTAGCCCCCGGCTACAACGGCCCAGCCCATAAGGATATACACGGCAAGCTCGATTTTCTTCATGAATTTAATGCCCGCCGCATAGAGGCTTATCCCCGCCGCCGCCAAGGCCCATTCAACGCCGAAGTAGGTCCAGCCCAGAGCCCCCCGCAGGCAGAGGAGGCTGAAGGGGGTATAGGTTCCCGCGATAAGCAGGTAGATTGCCGAGTGATCCAGTATGCGGAAAACCCGTTTGGCGCCTTCGTGCTGTATAGCGTGGTAGAGGGTAGATACCAGGAACATGAGGATCATGGACGCGGCGAAGATCGTAAGGGACACCAGTTCCAGAGCGCCGCCCCCTTTACCGCCCAGCCAGCCCCTGGCCCGTAATACGAGGAGGGTCAGGCCCGCCACCGCAAAGGCGGCGCCCAGGCCGTGCAGGATCGAGTTGGCTATTTCTTCCCCCAGGCTCTGCGGCCTGCGGGTATTCGTTTCTTGCGTGTTCATATCCGGATTGGACACCGGGAAAGGGCCAGGGTTGCGCGGCCGCGCAAGGCGGCCCGCGCTTCGCGGCAAACTGAAAAGCGCCGGGTTTCCGGCCGCTCCCCTATCGCCTGGCCCGCGCCTATGCTATGCTTCCCGAAACAAACCCCAAACAAGCGGTCAAGCTGTCAAGAAGGAGTATCCATGCCTGCCAAACCAAAAGTAATTTTTGTCGGGGACTCTACCGTAAAAAACGGCGCCGGAGACGGCGGCAGGGGGCAATGGGGCTGGGGCGACCGGATAGCCAGCCTTTTTGATACCAGCCGGATCGAGGTGATCAACCGCGCCCACGGCGGACGGAGCAGCCGTACCTTTATCAGCGAAGGCAAATGGGACGCGGTGCTGGAAATGCTGGAAAAGGGCGATTTTGTGCTGATCCAGTTCGGGCACAACGACTCAAGCCCGGTAAACGATACTTCCCGCGCCCGGGGTACCATCCGCGGGACGGGGGAAGAAACCGAGGAAATAGACAACCTGCTGACGGGCAAGCACGAAATAGTGCACAGTTTCGGCTGGTACCTCCGCCGCTACGCGGGCGATGCGAAGGCGAAAGGCGCTGTACCGGTACTGGTCTCCCCGGTACCCCGCAAGGATTTCGAGGGGGGCAGGATAAGGCGCTGCGCGGGGGATTACGGGTTCTGGGCGCGGCAGACCGCCGAAGCCGAAAACACGCCGTTCATCGATCTGAACGAAATGGCGGCGGCGGAGCTGGACAGGATAGCCGCTTCGTTCGGGCCGGAAGTGCTGGACGCCTGCTTCAAGGACGATCATACCCACAGTTCACTGGCGGGCGCGAAGATGAACGCCGCCATGGTGGTAAAGGGCATAAGGAACCTGGAAAACTGCGCCCTTAAAGACTATCTCCTGGACAGAACCTACAGCTTCGGCAAAGAGGGGGCGGGTATTCCGGTCTCCGGCTCCGACTGCTACGGCCCCGGAAAGGGCTACGGTTTTGATTTGGGAACAGGGCGGGGGGACAGGTGTTTCTTCTCCGTTGCCCTGCCCGAGGGGAATTACGAGGTAAGCCTTGAGCTGGAAGGCGGAAAAAACGGCGGGCTTACGGTGCGGGGCGAGTCCCGGCGTCTCTTTCTGGAAAAAGTCAAGGTTCCCGAAGGGGCGCGCAGGCTGGAGTCGTTCACCGTTAACATCCGCGACAAGCGGATCGATAAAGACCGGGAAGTAAGCCTGAAAGGGCGGGAGATAAACAAGCTGAACTGGGATGAAAAACTGACCCTGGAACTGAACGGCGGCAGCCCCGCTGTTCAAAGCATCCGTATCCGCCGGGCGGAAGAGGCGCTCACCGTGTTTCTCTGCGGGGATTCCACCGTGGTCGACCAGGACAACGAGCCCTGGTGCGGCTGGGGGCAGATGCTGCCGCGCTTTTTCGGGCCGGGCATCGCCTTTGCCAATTACGCCGAGTCCGGCGAGGCGGCGAACACCTTTATCGCCGAGGGAAGGCTGGAAAAACTCCTCAGCCAGGCAAAGGCCGGGGACTACCTGCTCATCCAGTTCGGGCATAACGATCAGAAACAGAGCGGCCCGGGAAGCGGCCCCTGGGGGAGCTATACGGAAAGCCTGAAAAGCTTCATCGCCGCGGCCCGGCCGCGGGGCATGGTTCCGGTATTGGTTACCCCGGTAAGGCGGCGCAAATTTGAAAACGGCCGGCTTATCAACACCCACGGCGAATACCCCGAGGCGCTGCGCCGCCTTGCGGCGGAGGAAAAGACGCCGCTCATCGATCTGCACGAGGCGACAAAAACGCTCTACGAGAGCCTGGAGGAAAAATTCGGCGAAAACGGCTCCGCCGCCGCCTTTGTGCACTACCCGGCGGGAACCTTTCCCGGGCAAACCGAGGATCTTAAAGACGACAGCCACTTTAACGGCTACGGCGCCTACGAAACGGCCCGCCTTGTCGTGGAGGGCATACGGCAAAACGGGCTGGATGAAATCCTCGCCTTCCTGCGCCCGGAGGCGGCGCCTTTTGATCCCGCGCGGCCCGACGATCCGGGGGAATTTTCACTCCCCTTAAGCCCCTTTACGGAGCTGGAAAAACCCGCGGGGGCTTAGGGCCATATGCGCCTACCTTACAAATAGTATGGTAACCGCCGAAAAAGGAAAGCCGGTACCTTGGTTAGGCTAAAAGTAAGGATAAAAGAATAGCCGCGAACCATACTAACCGCACGAACTTTTACATCGAAAACCCCGATACTTCATCTCAATTTCCCTGAGCCCGGGGGGGTTTTTGACCCGCTTTAGCGCGGTTCGTGCCCTTCGCGGCTTAATTTTTTTGGCAGCCCGGTAAAGCCGGCGGGTTTATCAGATATTTTAGCGTGAACAAAGCGCTTCTTAAAAAACTTACCCGCCTTCTCCGATTTCGCGGTAAATTTCTTGAATTCATGTACCGTTGCTTTTAACCTAAATAAGGTACTGTTCTGTTCGTGCGGTTAGCGGCAAATGTTAAACCGCCGCCGGGCCGAAGGGCTTTGTTGACAAGGGGGGGGAAAGCGATTTATCCTGAATTTCTGAAGAAATTCGCCAAAAGGCAACCGGCAAGCTCGCTCTGAAGTTCCCCCGCGTTCAGGTTCCCGGGTAT
>JAIRRU010000081.1 GCA_031255815.1 Treponema sp.
GGGAGAAGCGGGCTTCGTAGCGGTAGGTTCCCGGCTCAAGGACTATTCGGGTAGAAATATAGGCACTGCCCCAGGGATCTCCCCCGCCCGCCAGAGAAAGGTAGGGCCCCTGGTCATCCCGCTTTACCATGATGAGCGGCGCCCTAGGATTGTTAAAACCGTTGAAGGTCCAGCCTGCCGGCAAACCGGAGGCCGGATTGTTTAAGTCCAGTTTGTAACTCATTTCCTATCGTATCTATTGTTGTATGATCCCCGCAAGCTCCCTGGAGCCCATACGATCCAGATGAGTATTGACATAGGGGAAAAAGAGCTATATGAGTTAAGCTTGTTCCGTCGGAAACGAAGTTTCGGCATCAACCGGGTTCTGGAACAGGCTCTTGAAAAATCCGGATAGGACAGGGGGCTATATGTTTGAACACCTTAAACAAGTTGCCTTTATTGGCGATGATTATGTGAAAGGAAAAATTCGCGGGGTGATCCTTGTCTTCCACGGGCTTAACCATGCAGGGGAAAAACGATTCCCCGATGTCAGTGAACTTGAGTTTGCGGCGCATGGCGGGCTCTGCGTATTTCCCTATTACGGGCCCTGGTCATGGATGAACGCCGGTTCGGTTATCCTGGTAAATGAGATAATCCGGCGGGTATACGGGGAGTATAAACTTGCCAATGACATTCCCCTTATCATTACAGGCGGCAGCATGGGCGGGCACGCCGCGCTTAATTTCGCGCTGCATAGCAAAAAAACTCCCGCCGCGGTCGCCTGTAATTGCCCGGTTACGGATCCGAAATTCCACCGTACCGAACGGCCGGATCTGCCCCGGACCTTCCTGCTCGCCTACGGGATGGAGGGCAGGCCCATAGACGAGGTATTCGACGAGAACTCGCCCCTGGTTCAGGCAAAAAACATGCCCCGGACGCCATATCTTATTGTCCATGGTACAAACGACAAGAGTGTAAATAAGGCGGCCCACTCCGATAAATTTGTCCGGACGATGCGCGAGGAGGGACATGATATTGAATACATCGAAGCTGAGGGTATGGAACATTGCACCTTTACTGATTTTGCCGTTTACCGGAAGTACATGGACTTTGTATTGCGTTTCATCTCTGCCTAACAAACAAGCGGCAGGTTTCCATGAGTCCCTGGGCAAACAGGGAACGGGGCGCGGCGGAGATCGGATCTCCGCGCCACCAGGGAGCTCTGCCGGAAAAACGGCTGTCCCCTTCAGATATCAGCACCGTTCATCATGAACCGCTCCGGCTTTTAAAATAGGCGAAAATAGCCAGAGAGCCGGCCTGCGGGCAGGAGGTTTTTATGGGTCTTTCGGATCTTGTTGATGTTTTCCACGGTAACTTTGAGTACGAGCTGCCCCCGCCTGAAGGGGTAGCGGCTTCCTGGTTCTTCCTGAAGGCCCAGACCGGCAATACCCACCCCGGCGCCACCCTGCCCCTAAGCGCCCCTTCGGTCTGCCCCTATACCGGGGGTTACCCTACCGGGTATTCCCCCTACTGGTACAACACCCACTCCCGCCCGGAGCGGATCATGGATCCCGCAAAACCCGCGGCAGCGGGTTTCTCCCATTTCCACCATTCGGGAACCGGGGCCGTCGGGTTTTACTACAACTACCTTGTCCTAACCCCCCTGGCGGGACATTCGGTTCCCGATCGGTTTTCCCGCTTCCCCCTGGAAAAAGAAGAGGGATCTCCGGGTTACTATTCCTGCAGCCTGGGGGGAGTTCCGGCGGAAGCCGCCGCGGGCCGCATGTCCTGCTGTTACCGCTTCGTGTTTCCCGCCGGAGGCGGGCTCTTGATCTGCGACCCCGAATTGAACGGCTTGTTCAGGGACAAAAAATGCGAAGCGCCCCGGGGCGAAGTTCTTTCCCTGGATCAGGGAAAGGATTACGCCGCCGCTCTTATCCGCTACGCATTTCCCCTTTCGGTGTACCTCCGCTGTCCCGGCGCGAAAAGTATGAATATTCTCTCCGACGGAAGGATGGCCATACACTTTGAAGCGGGAAGGGCGGAACTGGCCCTGGGTTTTTCTTTTAACGGCCCGGCCAGGGCAAAGGCCAACGCCGAAGGGATTGCCGGATTCGATCAGGCCAGGGCCGCCGCCGGGGCGGAATGGGAAAAATTCCTGGGCACAGTTGAGATTGACGCCGAAACGGACAGGCGGAAGCTTTTCTATTCCAGCCTCTACCACAGCCTGGTAAAGCCCTGCGACATCTCCGGGGACAGCCCCTTCTGGAACACCGGCCCCTGCTGGGTGGATCTGGCTACCATGTGGGACGCCTACAAGGCCCAGCTTCCCCTGCTCTTTACCCTTTACGACCGGGAAGGATCCTCCCTGGTGAACAGCCTGATTGAAAGCGCCCGTTACCTGGGGTATTACCCGAACTGTTTCTGCCTGAATCCCCCGGATAGCGAGACCGATATGCAGGCCCGGGCGCTGGGCTGGCATTCGGTGTACGACGCCTTTGCCCGGGGGCTGGAAAACGCGGATTACGCCGCGGCCCTGGAATACAT
The DNA here is from genome assembly GCA_031255815.1 of Treponema sp. The sequence continues at coordinate 2,527 of JAIRRU010000081.1, forward strand.
GGAACAGGATCTGAACCGGGCCGCGAATGAGGATTTCCGCCTGAAGGGCCTTACCGAGCCCTATCCCTCCCATACCTGGGATCTAAGCTGCGCCTGTTTTGCCGCGGGCTTACTGGCAAAGGCCCTGGGCAGGGAGGATAAGGCGGCTTTCTTTTTCCGCTACGCTGAAAACTGGCCCAGGGCGCTGGATCGGGATACGGGCTTGATGATTTCCGGGGGGCGTTTTTACGAGGGCAACCAGTGGAACTACAGCTTCCGCCTGCTGCCCCAGAGCCCCGCGAGAATTGCCGGCGGCCGGGAAGCGTTTATCCGGAATCTGGACACCTTCTTCGGCTACGGCGCCCCTCCGGTGGTGCAGAACCGGGATCCCCGGAACCATGCCGGAATGAAGGCCGGGGAAGCCCTGAGCCGCTTTGAGGGTTTCAACAACGAGACGGACATGGAAAGCCCCTACGCGTACATTTACGCCGGACGCCACGACCGCACCGCCGAGATCTGCCGCCGGGGGATGGACGCCATGTTTGCCCCCGGCAGGGGCGGGATCTGCGGCAACGACGACTCCGGGGGCTTAAGCGCCATGTATCTCTGCAATACCCTGGGCCTTTTCCCCGCTTCGGGCCTGCCCTACCTGTTCATCGGCAGCCCCGGGCTCAGGGAAAGCCGCATCCGCCTGAGAAACGGCAATACCTTCAGCGTGCGAAGCGGCGGCTACAGCCGGGAGAACCGCTATGTAAAAAAGGCCCTGCTTAACGGGAAGGCCCTTTCCCGGGCCTGGCTGTGGCTGGAGGAGCTGATGGCCGGAGGCAGCCTGGATCTGGAAATGTCCCCCCGCCCCGCGGCCTGGGATCTCGAGCCGCCCCCGGTTTTATAAATTCCGGACGCCCTTCGCCGGGGAGCCCTTGCGGGGTGTACCCTGCTTACCCTTTGCGGGAAGCCCGCGCGGGAGGGCCGGGGGATCCCTATTCCTCGGGGAACAGCATGTTTTCGGAGAATTCGTCCATGAAGGCGGGATCGGCGGCCAGTTCAACCGTGCCGCTTATGGCGCTGATGCCGTTGCAGCGGGAGAAAAACCCGGGATCGCTCAGGCAGCGGGAGGCCCCTTCAAGGCTGGTGTTCCCGCAGACGGAAGCGCGATCCCGGAAACAGGAGGGCAGCAGGCCGGTTCTTACCGCGCTGTCCATGCCGATATGGAAGCCGAGGCCGCCGGCGATATATACCCGCTCCAGATCGGAAGGCTCAAGCCCCGCCGTTTTGCAGAGTATCTTTATTCCCGACAGGATGGCGCTTTTGGCAAGCTGGAACTGCCTGACATCGGCTTTGGTAAGGGCTATTCCCTCCGCGATGGGGAAGGATTCCGCGTCCTCGCTGGTAAAAGCGCCCGTCTCGTCCACAACGCCCTCCTCCAGCATCAGGGCCACCGCGTCCACCAGGCCGGAGCCGCAGATCCCCGCCGGAGCGATCTCCGCCCCCTCCTCCTGGCCGATAAGCGAAAAAACAATCCGCCCCTCTTCTTTCCTGACCCGGTTGATCGCACCCCTTATGCTGCCGGTTCCGCAGGAGATGCCCGCGCCTTCAAAGGCGGGGCCCGCGGCGGTGGAGCAGCAGAACAGCTTCCCCCGGTGAAACAGGGCCATTTCCCCGTTGGTGCCGATATCGACAAGCAGGGAACTTGCATCCCCCTCCGTCATTCCGGTAACCGCTATACCAGCGGTAATGTCGGCCCCCACAAAGGCGGAAATTGAAGGCAGCAATTTTACTGTTTCCGCGGGGAGGGAAAGGGCGGAACCGGGAAAGGTTCTCGCCTCCAGGAAGGCCGGGGTACAGGGAACGGCGCCCATGGCGGAAGGATCGGTGTTGGCAAAGAGGTGAAGCATGGTGGTGTTTCCCGCCACCGAAAGCTCCTCAAACTTCTCCACCTTCCATTTTTTTGCCACGAGGGAAAGCAGATCGGCTGTCTGGGTATTGATGCGGCTGAAAAGTTCCCCGGTTTTCCCTTCCCGGGCGGCGCCGATACGGCTCATCACATCGGCGCCGTAGATCCTCTGATCGTTTAAGGCGGAAAAAGTGTCCAGCCCCCGGCCGGTATCCAGATCGACAAGCCGGAGGCACACCGTGGTGGTTCCCACATCCAGGGCAAGCCCGGCCCGGGCTACCCTCCCCCCGCCCGAAGCGGAGGGGGAATCGGCGGAAAAAAAATCCCGCCGGGGAAGGGCCAGGAGCAAATCGGAAGCGGGATACACGGCGCAGGATCGAACCCAGCCTTTTTCCGAATCCGGAAGAAGGCCGGAGGGGCCCTCGCCGCGGCAAGTGCCGCTTAGCACCTGTACCAGGCATTTACCGCAGCGCCGGCGCCCCCCGCAGGGGGCGTCTATGGACACTCCCCAGCGCTTTAAAACATCCAGCAGGGATTCGCCTTCAGCGGCCTCACAAAACCCGTCCCTGCCTTCAATGCGGACAATCATGCTCCGGCTGTCAGGCGTAGAACTGTCTGCACACCTCGGCGGCGCTGGCCGCGTCGGGCGTATACGCGTCGGCGCCTATTTCATCGGCATAACTCTGGGTTACCGGAGCGCCGCCTACCATGATCTTTACCTTGTCCCGAAGCCCCGCGTCCTTGATGGCGTTAATCACGTCCTTCTGGGCCAGCATGGTAGTGGTAAGCAGGGCCGAAAGGCACACCACCCTGGCGTTGGAACTCTTTACCGCTTCCACCACCTTTTCCGGGCCGCAGTCCACGCCCAGATCCACCACTTCGATACCGTTCCCCTCGATCATCATCTTGACCAGGTTCTTCCCGATATCGTGGAGATCCCCCTTCACCGTACAGATAATCGCCTTCCCTATCGGTTCAACCCCCGCTTTCTGCAGGGCCGGCTTGAGGGTGGTTGACGCGTGGTTCATAGCCCTGGCGGCTACCAGAACCTCGGGGACGAAGACCTCGCCCCGTTTGAATTTTCCGCCAATCACGTTCATCCCGGCGATGAGGCTCTTGTCCAGGATTTCCTGTGCGGGAATCCCCGTATCCAGCGCTTTTTGAACGGCAAGGACGATGTCCTTTGACTTTCCCTTTTGCAGAAGAGAGGAAATCTCCTCCAGCACGACAGCATTATCACCCATGATTCACCTCGTTATACGGCTCATGCCGCTGCGTTAGATCATTAACACCCACGATTAATGATTTTTCTGAACATGTCAAGCCTATAATATTCGGGAATTCGGTTTGAGGCATTAAAAATCTTGCTAAAAAGCGGTAATAACTTGCGCGTTTTTGCCGAAGGGCCCGGGCTAAAGGGGATCAAAGAGGATCATGGAAAAATAAGTGATCGTATTGGGGCCGTTGTTGTATTTCACTTTGGCGGTCTGGCTGAGCTCCGTTACGTTTATCCCCGCAGCCTCCACCGCCGAAACCGCCTGTTCGGGAAAACGGCAGGGTTCGGGGTAGGCGCAGGCGGGGCAGACGCTGCAACCCCCGGCCCCGTAGACCGGGTTGGAACTGAACTGCTTGCGGATATCCATGGTAAGGCTGTTGTGGATCCGGCGGGCTTCCCCCATTCCCTCAACGTCGAAGGAGTCTTCCAGCTCAAACTTGGTGGTAAAGACCAGGGCGCGCGTCCAGCGGAGTATCTTCTCCCGCTGTTCCTCAAGAGTCCCCACCGCCGGGGGGCAGGTCCAGCTTTTGTTGTAGTTGCCGCAGACATTGGCCCGGCAGGCAGCGTACAACTCCGGGGAAAAAACAAGGCCGGAGGTCTCTATTACGCCGATCTCGTGGACACGCCCGGCAAGGGACGCTTCGATTGCGGTTTGGATTTCCATAGAGTAATCAAAACAGCCTTTCCGCGCCGCTGTCAATGGGGCCGGGAGTCCTGCCGCCGGGTTTCATCAGTTTTACATAAAGCTCCGCCGCCCGTTCCGGTTTCCCTATCATCCCTTCCGGCGGGGAAAAACCGTAAGCTTTCATGACTTGTATGAGCCGGTGATAATTGTTGATCAGGTCAAAATGGTATTCGGCGGTAAGCTGAAAATGGAACCCGTCGGGGTAAAACAGATCATAGGGTTAATACCTTGTAAACTCTAATTTGCAGGATACGGGAAGATTTTGTAACCACGAAGGCGCACAAAGGCGAAGAAGGAAAGAAAAAAGAAGGGAGAAACATAGTATT
>JAIRRU010000082.1 GCA_031255815.1 Treponema sp.
TCCCTGCGGATAACCGACATCGACCCCCTCAAGTACAAGCTGGTTTTCGAGCGTTTCCTCACCATCGAGCGGATATCCATGCCCGACTTCGACATTGATTTTGCCAATGAGGGCCGGGAGGAAGTGATCCGTTACGTAATCGAAAAGTACGGCCGGGATCAGGTGGGGCAGATCATCACCTTCGGCACCCTGGGGGCCAAGGCGGTGATCAAAGACGTGGCCCGAACCCTGGGCATCTCGATCCCCGAATCGGAGATGATAAGTAAACTTATCCCCAAAGACCCCAAGATAAACCTGGAAAAGGCCTTCACGGCGGAACCCCGGCTCCGGGAGCTGGAGCAAGACCCCCGCTACACCGAGCTCTGCAGCCTGGCCCGGACACTGGAGGGGCTCCACCGCCATTCCAGCATCCACGCCGCCGGGGTGGTAATCGGCAAGTCCGCCCTCCACAACTTTGTCCCCCTCTTTAAGGATCCCAAAACCGGGGGCATAGCCACCCAGTACAGTATGAACTTCCTGGAAACCTGCGGCCTGGTAAAGATGGACTTCCTGGGCCTTAAAACCCTGGACGTGATAAAGCGCACGGAAGAGCTTATCCGCGGCCGGGGCGGGGAATACAGGGATTTCAACATCGAAAACATCAGCGAATCCGGCACGCCCGAGTCGGAGGCGGTCTTTAAGATGCTGAGCGAGGGGAAAAGTTTCGAGATCTTCCAGTTTGAATCCGAGGGGATGCAGAACATCCTGAAGCAGGCCAAACCCGGCAGGCTGGAAGATCTTATCGCCCTTAACGCCCTCTACCGCCCCGGCCCCATGGACAGCATCCCCCAGTTTATCGAATCCAAGAACGGCCAGCGGGCCATCGAATACCCGGCGGCGGGCCTGGAGCCCATCCTTAAGGAAACCTACGGGGTTATTACCTACCAGGAACAGGTCATGCAGGTGGCCCAGGTGCTGGCCGGATACACACTGGGGCAGGCGGATCTGCTCCGCCGGGCCATGGGGAAAAAGAAACAAGAGGTAATGGACAAGGAGAAGGAGCGCTTCATCGAGGGGGCGGTAAAGCAGGGCTACCAGCCGGAAACGGCCGGCAAGGTTTTCGATCTCCTGGCCCCCTTTGCCGGTTACGGCTTCAACAAATGCCACGCCGCCGCCTATTCGGTGCTGGCCTACCAGACCGCCTACCTCAAGGCGAACTTCCCCGCCGAATTTATGGCCGCCAACCTTTCCAACGAGATCCACAGCGCGGACAAGGACAAGCTTTCCGAATGTATCGACGAGGCGCGGAAGATGGGCCTCGCCATCGATCCGCCGGACATAAACCGCTCGGGCAAACTCTTTACCGTGGCGGAGGGCCGTATCATTTACGGTTTCCTGGGGATCAAGGGGCTGGGGGACGGCCCGGCGGAGGAGATCGTAAAGGGCCGGGCGGAGGGCCCCTACCGGGATTTTATGGACTTCCTGCAGCGGGCGGATATTAAGGCGGTGGGTAAAAAAGTAGTGGAACTGCTCATCCAGACCGGGGCCTTCGACAGCCTGAGCCCGGGGCCGGGCCGGGCCCCCGAACAAGGGCTGGGGCAGAACCGGGGGATCCTCCTGGGAAACCTGGAAAAGGCGGCGGACTATGTCCGGAACATCAAGGACGAAAAGAAATTCGGCCAGGCCAGCCTTTTCGGCGAAACCGGGGAAAAAGAATACCCGGACTTTGTATTCGAGCCCTTCCCCGGGACAACCAGGGAAGAAATGCTGCGGCTGGAAAAGGAACTTATCGGCTTCTACTTCTCCGGCCACCCCATGGACGAGTACCGGGAGATCTGGCAAAAAATGGTAAAGGCGGATCTGGGGAAGCCCGAAAAGCTGAGAACCGGAAACTGTATCCTGGTAGGCATCATTAAAAGCCTTAAAACCATTGTGACCGGCAGGGGGGACAAGATGGCTTTCGCCACCCTGGCGGATTACCGGGGCGAAATAGAGGTAACCTTCTTCGCCAGGGCCTGGGAAAAATGCGGGGATCGGGTGGAGCCGGATAAAGTAGCGATTCTGCGGGGGAAGATAGAGTACCAGAAGGACAAGGATCACTATAGTTTTATTGCGGAAGAATGGATAAACGCGAGCGAGGCGGACGAGGCGGCAAAGGAGGAGGAAGCCCGGGAGCGGAAGTGGGACAAGTTCCGCAATATCTGGATGTACGCGGCGGATCTGAAAAGCGGCGATCTGGGGAAGGCGGCAAAGGGAAACTACACGGCGGTCGGCCTCCTTAAATCCCTGCGGGAATTCAAGGACAAGAAGGGTAACGGCATGGCCTTTGGAACCCTGCAGGACTACGAGGGGGAAATTCCCCTGGTTTTCTTCGCCCGCGTCTGGGCTGAGTGCCGGGATCTCTTGACCCCGGACGAGATGGTGGCTTTAAAGGGGAGCATCGATCCCGCCGGAGACCGGAACCCGGAAAAACCGGGCTTTAAAGTCACCAGCCTGGCGGATATGGCCGCCCTCGGGCGGCTGGCGGCGAAACGGCTCGCGGCGGAGGGGCCGCCTGATGAAGGCGGGGAAGAAGCCCGAAAAAATCCGGAGGGCGCTCAAAACGGCCCCCCCGCGGAGAACAAGGCCCCCGAAACCCTGTTCCGGGAGATACACATCAGGCTGGGCCGGGACGCGGCGGACGAGGACGCCGCCCTTTACCCCCTGCACGACTGCCTGGTGGACAACCCCGGCCCCTGTTCGGTGTTTATCCATGTACCTTTAACCGGGGGGGAAACGGTTATCCGGACGGCAAGCCAGATAAACGCCTCCGCCGCCGCCATCTCCATCGACGCCCTGAAACAGTGCGCCGGTGTCGCCGAAGTCTGGGGGGTGTAACATGCGCTTTATCTTTAACCTGCTGGAGAATCTTACGGGGCTTTACATGCTGCTCATTTTTATCCGGGTTATGCTTACCTGGTTCAGGGGAGCCGGCTTCGGCCGGCCCGGGGAGATCCTGGCCCGGATCACCGACCCCTACCTTGACTGGTGGAGGCGCTTCCCCGTTCTGCAGACCGGGTATTTCGATCTTTCCCCCATCGCCGCCATGGCGGCCCTTTCCCTGGCCCAGAACATATTCGGCGCCATCGCCCGTTACGGCCGGATCTCGGCGGGCTTTATCCTCTGGATAAGCCTCTCTTCCCTCTGGTCGGCCGCGTCCTTCATCATCGGTTTCTTTATCGTGGTACTCATCCTGCGGCTTATCGCCTACCTGGCAAACCAGAATATCTACAACCCCTTCTGGCGCGTTGTGGACGCCATTTCCCAGCCCGTGCTCTACCGCATTACCCGGATCTTTTTCCGCGCCCGGCTTATCAACTATCTGGCGGGGATATTCCTGTCCGTCGGGGTTCTCGCCGCCCTGCTTCTCCTGGGCAGTCTTCTGGTATTCCTGGCGAGGGGCTTGCTGCTGGGTCTGCCGTTTTAGACCTGCCCTGTGCGGCCCGCCTTCAAAAAGAACTGAAAAACACAAAATTTGGACGCTTTTATACATTGCCCGCTAAAAAAACCGGGCTTATAGTAAACCTTCCGGGCCTGTTTCAAACCCGGCCGCGTTCTTAGGGTATTAAACCCTGAGTCTAACCACCATGGGAGAACAACATACCTTGCCCTTTAGGGCGGGGTTGTTGATTGTTTGCCCGCAGAGCGGACGGCTTTGCGGACAGACACTAAATAGCATCTGCCCGCGGGGCAAGCGCCTTGCGGGCGAGTGCAAAATACGCAACGCAGGAGGTTGTAATGAAGAAACGGATTTTGGCTGTTTTGCTGGTGTTGTTCGCGGTATCGGCCCTTTTTGCCGGCGGCCGCCAGGGGGGCGGATCTTCCGCCGGAACCGGAGGGGGAGCGGGGGCGGCAACGACGCCCCTTGGTTCCTATCCTCTTCAGACAGACGTAACGCTGAGTTACTGGCTGTCCCTCAACCTGAATGTGTCCCCCAATTTCTCTAACCTGGGCGATACCCCCTTCGGCAAGACCCTGCAGGAAAAAACAGGGGTAAAAATCGACTTTCTCCACCCCCCTATCGCCTCGGGCGCCGATCGGGAGCAGCTTAACCTGATGATTGCCGACGGCAGCAACCTGCCGGATCTTTTGGAGTACAACTGGCTTACCTCTTATCCCGGAGGCCCGGAAAAGGCCATTGACGACGGGGTTATCCTCAAGCTGAACGACATCATTGATCGGTACTGCCCCAACCTGAAGGCTTACCTGCAGGCCCATCCCGAATTTGACCGGATGGTAAAAACCGACGACGGGAGTTACTATTCCTTCCCCTTTATCCGGGGGGAAGAGATCCTCTGGTACTCCCAGGGGCTCATGATCCGCAAGGACTGGCTTGACGAATTGGGCCTTCAGCCTCCCGATACCATGGACGACTGGCATACGGTGCTTACCGCTTTCAAAGATCGGAAAAATATCCCCGCGCCCTTTACCCAGGTTTTCAGCAACAACCAGCGTATGTTCGTAACGCCTTTCGGCGTCATGAAAGGCTGGTTTATCGGCGCGGACGACGGCAGGATCCGCTTCGGCCAGATTGAGCCCGGTTACCGGAGCTGGATGGAAACCATGGCCCAGTGGTACAGAGAGGGCCTTATCGATCAAGACATAGCCTCCATGCAGACATCCCAGCAGAACCAGAAGATGACCGCCGGAACCGCCGGCGCTACCGTGGCCTCTGTGGGAAGCGGCATGGGAACCTGGACTGCCTCGGCCAGGCCCGGAAACCCGAAATACGAGATCATGGCCCTGGCGGACCCTGTCCTTAACAGGGGGGCGAAGCGGGTATACGCTTACGTCGGCCAGGCCTACGGCACGAACGCTACCGTAGCCATATCGGGATCCTCCAAAAACGTGGAAATCGCGGCCCGTTTCCTGGACTGGGGTTTCAGCCAGGCGGGGCATCTTTTCTACAATTTCGGAATTGAAGGCGAATCTTACACCATGGTGAACGGCAGCCCGACCTATACCGACTTTGTAATGCGCCATGCCAACTGGTCTGTGGCTCAGGCCTTAAGCGCCTATATGCGATCCACCGGATCCGGGCCTTTCGTTCAGGACGGGGGGTACATTACCCAGTACTACGCCCTTCCCGAGCAGAAAGCGGCTCTTACAAATTACGCCGTAGCGGGGGCGGGAAATTACATACTGCCCCCGATTACCGCTACTCAGGACGAAAGCCGGGAATTGGCCAGCATCATGAACGATATCAACACCTACTGCGATGAAATGATGACCAAGGTCATCCTGGGCACCGAGACGATCAACGACGCCTCCTGGAACAACTATGTAAGCACCATCAGGCGTATGGGTATAGATCGGGCCATCGCCATTCAGACCGCCGCCTTGAACCGCTACAAGGCCCGGTAGTTAACACGCCTATCAGTCACAGCCCCCCGCGGGGCTGTGACGGTTTTTTCCATGTTTCTCCTTGTCCCTTGCAAATTCGGGCAGTTTCGATATAGTTTGATATTAACACCTGTTAAAGAACGGTTTTTTCCCGTTCGGGTGGAAATTTTTTTCGAGGAGAAGACATGCGAATTTCAAAAAGTAAGTTTCTGCTGATCCTGCCCCTGCTTATTCTGGCGGCCGGGTGCGGCGGAAAAAGCGGCGGATCCCCGGCGGGCTCATCCGATACGGGGGGGCCGATCACCTATCCTGTCAAAACCAATGTAACGATTAGCTGGTGGCAGGATTTGAATAACAATGTATCCCCCAACTTTACAAACCTGGGGGATTCCCCCTTCGGCAAAGGCCTCCAGGAGCGCACGGGCATCAAAATAAAGTTCCAGCACCCCCCTTCGGGCGGAGCCAACGAACAGTTTAACCTCCTGGTAGCGGACGGCAATCTGCCGGACATCATAGAGCGGAACTGGCTGAACGAATACCCCGGCGGGCCTGAAAAGGCTATTAACGACGGCGTTATTATCAAGCTGAACGATGTAATCGAAAAATACGCCCCCAATCTCAACGCTTATCTAAAATCCCACCCGGAAATTGATAAAATGGTCAAAACCGATAACGGCAGTTACTACTGTTTCCCCTTTATCCGGGGCGACCCGGGGCTGCTTGTCTCCCGGGGCCTTATCATCCGCCAGGACTGGCTGGACGAGCTGGGGCTTCCGGTTCCCGAAACCATCGAAGAGTGGCACACGGTGCTGACCGCCTTTAAAAACAAGAAAGGATCCCGCGCGCCCTTTACCTTTGAGTACACCACCAGCGGCTTGAACGACGTACTGGGTTTCGCCCTGGCCTACGACGCCCCCCGCATTTTCTTTGTCGGGGAAGACGGAAAAATCCGCTTCGGCGCCGTGGAGAATAGCCGCCGGGATTACCTTGCCGCCATGGCCCAGTGGTACAAGGAGGGCCTGATCGATCCCGATCTCGCCTCCCTCCAGCTTCAGCAGGTCAGCGCCAAGATGACCGGGGGCCAGTCCGGGGCGGCCATGGGCTGGCTGGGAAGCCGTTTGGGGGTATGGGTCAACGCGGCCATTGCCACAAACCCGGATTACAAACTTACCGCGGCGCCTTTTCCGGTACTCCGGAAAGGGGACAAGCCCCGGATGAGTTCGACCGAACTGCCCTACGCCTTAAACGGAAGCGCGGCGATTAGCGGTTCCTGCAAGAACGTGGAAATTGCCGCCCGGCTCCTGGACTGGGCCTACAGCCCCGAAGGCCACATGTTCTACAACTTCGGGATAGAAGGGGAATCCTACAACATGACGGACGGTTACCCGGTTTACACGGATGTTATTCTGAAAAACCCCAAAGGCTGGCCGGTGGCCCAGGGGCTTGCGGCTTATGTGCGTTCCGTGTATAACGGCCCCTTTGTCCAGGATATCCGGTACGTTGAACAGTACATGATACTCCCGGCCCAGAAGGAAGGCTACAAGACCTGGGCCATTGAGGGGGCGCTTAAATATGTGCTCCCCACAATTACCCCTACCCCGGAAGAAAGCCGGGAATTCGCCCGGATAATGAACGAGATCAACACCTACCGGGATGAAATGGAACTGAAGTTTATCCTGGGTACCGAAAGTCTTTCAGGCTGGGATAACTATGTAAACACGATTCGGCGAATGGGATTGGATCGGGCCCAGGCTATACAGGAAGCCGCCATGATCCGCTACAATGCCCGTTAAA
>JAIRRU010000221.1 GCA_031255815.1 Treponema sp.
CCGTCGGTTCTGCGCAGGCTCTTTCGGGAAGAACTGAACCTGACGCTGAAAAGCTATGTGAATTCCAAACGGATCGAAAAGGCCAAGGATCTTTTGCTAAACACCAATTTGAAGGTACAAGATATAGCCGCCCAGCTCGGGTATTCCCACACCCAGTCGTTCATTGCTTTTTTCCGCCAGGCCGTGCATTGCACCCCGGTTGAATACCGGAAACAGCCGGAGCGGCTGTAACCCCTCCGGCACGGCCTAGCCCCGGACATTGCCGGCTTCAACGGGCAGGATAAGCCGCCGGTAGCTTATCCAGGCCGGGTCTTCACCGGCGGATACCCGGCAGATAATATGCGCGTCGCCGCCTTTGGAGATCATCCGGTCGGACATGATCCTGCAGGCAGCCTGGCCGGGATCCTTGATAAAGAGGCCGCTTTTGAAGGACCCCGCCTCGGAGTAGCAAGTCCAGGAGTAGCGTACCGGTTCAGCCGGAGGGAATGTCAGTCCGGCTTTCAGTTCCACGATCTCCCCGGCCGGTAATTTCGCGGGGGCGGAAACGCTCAGTTCCGGGTAAGGAAGCACGGGGCTGTCCGGGAGGCACCAGCGGGAGCGCAGGGCAAAGTCGGCTTGCACATCGGCACGGTAGCGGAATACCGAGGCCCATTCGCTGAATATGCCGTCCCAATTATCACTGGCGTCAAAATAATGCCGGCTGCCGCTTTTGATTACGAACCTGCCCCCCCAGCCTCCGTATTCGGGATGATCAGGATCCCCCGGCCCCCGTTTAACCAGGTAGAGGAAAGAGGGGCTGTCCCCCTCTTTAAGCCCCTGTACCTTTCCGAAAAAAGGGACATAGATATCGCCGCCCCGGTAAACCGGATATGCGTTAATGAGGGGGCTTTTAGCAAGATGTTCCTCAATCCAAGCGGGGCTGCAGAGGCTTTGATCGCCTAGGCGGTACATGCCCCGGCAGGCCCGGTGATTGGTAATATAAAAAAGATCGGGGAACTGTTCCCGTATCCAGGGGCCGCAGTTATCGTACTGATCGTTAATCGCGTAGATCCTGAGTTTGGCGATAAAAAGGGAGAGAGCCTCAGCGTCTTTTTCCTCCCGGGCAATCCGCAGGGCCATTGCCAGATCCGTTACCCCGCCCCAGGCGATGATCCACAGGGGCTCTTCCGAAGCTTCCGCCGCCAGGAGGATTCGCCTTGCCGCCTCGGATTCCCCGCCTATTTTATCCAGTCCCGGTTTCGCGCATCCTGAACAAACCCCGCTTAACAGCTTTTCCGCCGGAGGAAAACCGGGATCGTGCCGCAGAAGGTTCCGGTGTACCTGAGCGTAACAGCCGATAATCTGCCGGATATAATCCGGATTCACCCCTTCCGTATGAACCGTATAGGTCGCGGCAAACCCAACCGGATCTATTTCATTAGCGTAGAGGAGAAACCTTACCAGGGATTGGGTGTCATCGGGTTCCCCTTTCCCCGCCTCCAGGGTGCTGATGTCGGTCATCACAAATACCCTGCGCTTATCCACCGCCCTTTCTCCTCAGAAAAACCGGGTTTCCCGTTCCGCGGCGATGCTGGTGGCGGGGCCGTGGCCGGGGAGCACGCGGATACCGCCGTCCATGGCCAGGAGCCGCTTCAGGCTCTCTTCAATCTTGCCCTGATCCCCGCCGGGAAGGTCTACCCGGCCGCAGTCGCCCCGGAAAAGGGTGTCCCCGCTAAAGAGGATCTTTTTCTCCGCCAGGTAGAAGCCCGCGGAACCTGGAGTGTGCCCCGGAAGGCTTAACACGGTAAAGGGGCCGATCTCGTCCCCCTCTTCCAGAAGCCGGGAAGGCTCGGGCATGGTTTTCCAGAGGCCGTCCACGTAGGCGGCGCTCCCCCCGGCGGCGCTGAAGCTTTCCCGGTGAAACTCCCGCGCCTTCCCGCCCAGGTAATGGGCGTCTCCCCGGTGAATGGCGATAAGGGCCTCCGGATAGGCTTCGGCAAGATCGGGCAGGGCGGCTATATGATCAAAATGCCCGTGGGTAAGGAGGATATGGGCCGGACGGAGCCCGCAGCGCTTCAAATGTGCTATAATAAGGCTGGCTTGATCCGCCGGATCGATAAGCGCGCAGAGGCCGCCGCCCCCGGCGGAAACGGCCTCCGGATCGGTTTCCCCCTCCGGGGCGCGGCTTACGATCCAGCAGTTGGTGGCGATATCCCCCAGGACAAGCTGCCCGATTCGGTAATTTTCCATGGAGGAATAGTACCCTGCGTGTCTCCGATTTTCTAGTTATTGTCGCTATAGCCCTCTTTTGGTACGGCCTGGTTCCCATGGCGGGCGCCTTTCTGATCCGCCGCTCCTGGCGGCGTTTCCGCAGGCTTTTCGACGATCTTGCCCTGTGCCCCCTCCTGGACTACCGGGCCTACCGGCAGACCGAAGGGAAGGTTTACCGTTTTACCGGGAGGCTTGAATCGGTAACGGGCGACCGCACCCTGTGGATACGGGGGGACAAGCTTACGGTTCCGGTGGCCCTTGCCGGGGCGGAAACTTACGTGCTCCCCATGCAGGAAGGCGGCGGCCAGGGCGCTATTTTCGACCCCGGAGAGGAAGCCCCCGAAAGGATACGGTGGGACCGGGTCTCCACCCTTACCGATGAGGCAAAGGTTTTTGTGGGAGGAACCCTGGAGATGAGGGACGACTGCCGGATATTTGCCGCCTCCCCCGGAAAGCCCCTTCTGCTTATCTTCTACGACGGCCCCGACCGATCTCTGGCGGTAAGGGCCATCCGGGCGGGCCGCCACCGGAACGAGTACTGGAACCCCATCACCCCCTATGCCCTGGTACTCGGCGCCCTCTTTCTGATCTTCCTGGCCCTCTCCTTCCTCCCCCGGCCCGCCTTCCACGTTACGGCGCTTGTCGCCTTCGCCGCCGTGTTCATCCCCCTTTTCCCCATGGGTCCCCCAGGGGTGCTTTTTACGGTCGCCTACCGCAGGCTCTGGCTGCAGGCCCGGATCTTCAGGGCTTACCGGGATCTGGCGCGGCTCCCCCTGATCTATCTGGAGGGCGGAACCGGGAAAAGCTGTCTGCCGGGGAATGAACAATACGGCGCGGTCTCTCTTGACGATCTTCCGGGGGAAGCTGAGGGCGGAAATATCCCCCTCCTCATCCCGGAGGAGGAAAAGCGGAAAAAGGACAGGTGGTTCGTCTACGGGGCCCTGCCGGAACCGGGGGGAAGGCCGTTTGAACCTGCCGATGTTTTCGCCGTTTACGGGGCGCTGCCGGGAGAGCCCGAAGCCCTGGCCCGGCGCTACATCCGGAAGGCATGCGTTTTCGAGATAGCGGCCTGGCTGCTCCTGCTAACGGGGATCGGCCTAAACGCCCTCTTCGTCCGGGTGATCATCGCCCTGCTCTGAATCGCCCGCTAAGGTTTCAAAGCCGCCGGCGTCCTCCGCCGGGAAGGATCCGTTTTCCCCGTTCTCCGCCCGGCTGCCCGCCTGGCTTTCCGCGTCATCGTCCCCTTCTTCCCGCCGGGGGCGGGCATAATTTACCGTAAGAACCTTGCCCCGGAAAGATTTGCCGTTCAGGGCCTCAATAATCGTATCGGCCACCGAATCCCGCGCCTGTATGAAGGAGTAGTTGTCCATGATGCGGATGGATCCGATATCCTCACGGGAAACCGAAGCTTTGGAGTATATCAGCCCCAGGATCTCCCGGGGAAACACCCTCCGGCTCCGGCCGATGTTGATAAAGAGCTGCCGGGCCTCTTCCTCCGGCAAGGCTTCGATTGGCGGCCTCGCCTGCCTTGCCTCCTCCGCGCGCCCGGCGGGATCGGCTGGTTTTCTCCGCAAGGAGGGGCGCCGTCCCTGACCGGGGGCGTTTCCGCGCAATCCATCCTGATCGTAGAGCATAAGAAGGTAGGCTGCGGCCCAGGAGCGGCGGAAAAAAGACACTTCCCGTTTAAAGGCTCTGCGGTACTCGTCCAGAAGCCGGGGATCCGCCCTTGTTTTGATATCGTCCAGAATCAAACCGATGTTCTTTCTTGTTT
Source organism: Treponema sp. (assembly GCA_031255815.1). Next base: position 4,022 of record JAIRRU010000221.1, read on the forward strand.
TTTCTCTGTCAAATCTAAAAGACATAACTATTCCTAAATGCGGGAGGCTGTTCCAAGGTATCGGCCTTTGAAAAAACTCCCAATTTTATGGGAGAATGACATATTCCCCCTTTTTACTCAAGCGGGGTACTCCCCGCGCGGGACAGCCCTGCAGGACCCCGGTTCCGGCTTCTATTCCTCCCCAAGCTCCAGGCAGTAGCGGACGGCGTAGGGCTTAAAAGCCTCCCGGAGCAAGTCCCGGGAGAAACCTTCCGCCGTGAAAGGCAGATCCATGGTTACCCGGGAACAGGGCCCCTCCCGCGCCTTTTCCAGAAAACGGGTCATCAGGGCTTCTCCCACCCCCAGCCCTCGGTACTCGGGTTTTACCTCCAGGGCGAATACATGCAGAACCGGGCCGGTTCCGGCAGCGGCGGCATAAGCGGCGAAATCCCCCCCCCCGGTTTCCGCCACCAGGGCCAGGCTGCCGGGGAAAGACCAGGAAAAGCTCTCAAGAAAAACTTCGGCGGCGGGGTTACTTTCCCTCACGCATTTCAGATACTCCTCCCGGCAGATCCGGTGAAGGTTTTCCGCCGCCGGGGCGTCCGAAGGGCCCGCCTCCCGGAAACGGAAATCCTCGAGTACCAGATCTTCGGTTTCTTCCGGTTCGGTTCCGATTTTTTCAAGCCCCCACTCCTCCCGCAGCCCGTTGTACCAGCGGATAATGTCCCGTTTCATCTCCCGTTCTTTGTAGGAGAACCAGCGTTTCTCTATCTCCGGGTAACGGCTGAGGATATCTTTAAAAGCCCTGAACACCCCCTTTCCCCGGTTAAGGGCGCCGTTCAGTTCGTCCCGGGCAACCGGGTTCCGCAGAGCGGCGGTAAAATGCTCCATAAGCTGGTAACCGCTGGCCGAATCCCATTCAGGAAGATCGATGTAGCGATCCTCCTCTTCGTCCGGATCGGCGAAAATCTCATCCTCCGGAACAATCATCCCCTCCTGGGTATCCAGCATAAATTCGCCGTTTTGATCTTCCATGGAAAAGAGGATGCCGTCGATGAGCGCTTCGGTAAGGTCAAACTGCATAGTTCAATTATAGATTATATTTCCGGCCCGGGATATATTTGTTCCCATGGAAACAATGAAACGTACCGTTACCTGCGGTTCTCTGCGGGGGGGCGATGCGGGAAAAACGGTTATCTTGAACGGCTGGGTTCACCGGAAACGGGATCACGGCGGTATCTCCTTTATCAACCTGCGGGATCGCTACGGCGTTACCCAGGTAGTGGTGGACGAGTCCCCGGAGCTGGCAAAGACAGCGGCGGAACTGCGGAACGAATTCTGCGTTGCCGTGGAGGGCCTGGTGCGGAGGAGGCCGGATGATATGGTGAATCCCTCCATGCCCACCGGGGAGGTGGAGGTGCTGGCCGGGAAGCTCCTTATCCTCAACCGTTCCGAGGCGCTTCCCTTTCAGATAGACGAGGAAAGCAAGGCCGGCGAGGAACTCCGCTTAAAGTACCGCTACCTGGATCTCCGCTCCGGGGGCATGCAGCGGCGCATTAAACTGCGCAGCGAGGTGGCTTTCGCGGTACGGGAATGGATGATCGGCCAGGGTTTCTACGAGATCGAGACCCCCACCTTCATTAAATCTACCCCCGAAGGCGCCCGGGACTACCTGGTGCCCTCGCGGCTTTATCCGGGGAAATTTTACGCCCTGCCCCAGAGCCCCCAGCTCTACAAGCAGATCCTTATGACAGGCGGCTTTGACAAGTACTTCCAGATTGCCCGCTGTTACCGTGACGAAGACGCCCGGGGGGACAGGCAGCCGGAGTTTACCCAGATAGACATTGAAATGTCCTTTGTAAGCCGGGACGATGTCCTTTCCATGACCGAGGGCCTTATGGGCCACGTGTTCAAAAAGACCCTGGGAACGGAACTGCCCGCCCGTTTTACCCGCCTTTCCTGGGAGGAGGCGCAGGAACGCTACGGCAGCGACAAGCCGGATCTGCGTTTCGGCCTGGCCTTGCAGGACTTCGGCCCCTACGCGGAAGCCGGGACTTTTCAGGCTTTCAAGGACGCCCTGGCACAGGGGGAGGGCGCCCGCAAGGCCGCCGCGGAAAAGGGGATCAGCATCCAGGGAGGCGGCGTCAAGGCCCTGGTGGTTCCCGCCGCCCTGATGCCCGCCCCTTACTCGCGCAAGCAGATCGAGGAGCTGGAGGCCCACGCGAAGATATACCGGGCCGGCGGTTTGGCCTGGACGCGGGTCGCCGGAAACCGGGAGGCGCCCGTTCTGGAAGGAGGGGTGGCGAAATTTTTCCCGTCCAACGCCGGGGAGATAATCGCGGGCCTCGGCGCGGGGCCCGGGGATCTTATCCTTATCGTGGCGGATTCAAAACGCGGCATCGCCAATACCGCCCTGGGGGCCGTCCGTTCTAAACTGGGCCGGGATCTCAAGCTTACCGGGCCCGGGCCGGACGGGAAGCCCCGTTTCGAGTTCGTCTGGATCCTGGATTTCCCCATGTTTGAGTTTAACGAGGAGGAGAAACGCTGGGAGGCGGCCCACCACCTGTTCACCTGGCCACAGGAAAAGTACCAGAGCCTAATGGAAAAAGATCCCGGCGCGGTAAAGGGGGATCTTTACGATCTGGTGCTGAACGGTTTTGAACTCGCGTCGGGCTCCATACGGGTTCACGATCCGGAGCTGCAAAAGCGGATCTTTAACATTGTGGGCTTTGATCCCGCCGAGGCGGAACGGCGCTTCGGTTTCCTTACCGGGGCCTTTAAATACGGCGCCCCTCCCCACGGCGGCATAGCCCCCGGCCTGGATCGCCTGGTGATGATCATGGCCGGGGAAACATCGATCAAGGAAGTTATCGCCTTTCCCAAGAATTCCTTTGCCGTAAGCCTAATGGACGACAGCCCCAGCGAGGTGGACGCGAAACAGCTTGACGAGCTGCACCTGGCCGTAAAGCCCGCGGATTGACGGCCCCCTAGCCTTTTACCGCGCCGATCATGACGCCCTTTACAAAGTAACGTTGCAGGAAGGGGTAGATACAAAGCACCGGCAAGGTGGTAATCACGATGGCGGCGTATTTTATCGTTTCGGAAAATTCATCAATGGCGGCATCTGAAACAATGCCGGCGTTGAGGAGGCCGCTGTTCGCAATGAGGATTGCCCGCAGGACATTCTGTATGGGCAGCTTGAAATTATCCCGAATATAAATGGAGGCGGGGAACCAGGAGTTCCAGTGGCCGATGCCGTAGTAGAGGAGAAGCACGACAATGGTGGGTTTTACCAGGGGGAAAATGATACGGAACAAAATGGTAAAATCATGGGCGCCGTCTATTCTGGCCGATTCTCCGAGGCTGTCGGGAATCGCTTCCATGGCTGTTCTGCAGATGATAGTATTGTAAACGCTGATGGCGCCAGGCAGGATGAGGGCCCAGAGGCTGTCGTAGAGCCCCAGGCTGCGGATGTTGAGGTAACCCGGAATAAGCCCGCCGGAGAAGAACATGGTAAACAGCATGATAAAAAGAACAGGCTTTTTGAACATCAGATTTTTCGACGACAGAAAATAAGCGGCGAAAAGGGTCAATATGATATTGATGGCAAGGCCGACAACCATAATAAAGAGGATGTTGCGGTAGCCGCTTATAATGAGGGGATGCGAGAGAGCCATGGCGTAAGCCCCGGTGGTAAACCCCCTTGGATAGAGAATAAAACCGGGATCCTTGATGAGCTCAACCGAACTGGTAAAGGAAGCTATGACAACATAGTACATAGGGTAAAGGGTAACAAAAACCAGAAAGAGCATTATTACTGTGTTAATAAGGTCAAATATCACATCGGCGAAGGATCTTTCGCGTATCATAGCCCTCTCCTAAAATAACGACGATTCGGTAAATTTCCGGCTCAACTTGTTGGAAACAACGAGGAAGAACACATTGACCAGCGAATTGAACATGCCGACAGCGGAGGCGTAACTGTAGGAGGCTTCAAGGATACCTCTGCGGTACACATAGGTTGATATGACATCAGCCCTTTCGTAGATTCCTTCGTTATAAAGAAGAATGATCTTCTCAAAGCCGACGCTCAATATGCCGCCCATGCGTAGTATAAAAAGCACCACGATAGTCGGCAGGAGATTCGGCAGGGTGATGTGGATCATGCGGCCCAGGCGGCCGGCGCCGTCGATACGGGCCGCTTCGTACTGTTCCTGGTCAATGCTCGTAAGGGCCGCCAGATAAATGATGGAATTCCAGCCTATGCCCTGCCAGATGTCTGAAATGACGTAAATGGGGTAGAAGTATTCCTTGTGGGTCAGATAATTCTTGGTAACACCGCCGAAAAAGACGGCAATTTGGGAGAAGATACCCGTTGTGGATGAAAATGTGCGGATCAATGCGCAGACAATGACTATCGAAATAAAATAAGGCATGTAAGTCACCGTCTGAATAGTCCGTTTAAAGGCGACGTTTTTAATTTCGTTTAAGAGCAGCGCTAAAAGTATTGGCGCGGGAAAGCCAAAAATAATGTTGAGCAGGCTGATGGAAATAGTATTTCTAAACAGCCTGAAAAAATAAATATCGTTAAAAAAAGCCTTAAAATGCCGGAGGCCCACAAAGGGGCTCCTGTAAAAACCCAATGCCGGCCGGTATTGCTCAAAGGCAATAATCAGGCCGTACATGGGCTTGTAAGCAAAGAGGGCGAAATACGTCAGAACAGGAATAATCATAATGTACTTGTACCTGTTCTGGGAAAAATCTCTAGCGGCCTTTTTAAGCCACACCGCTGATTTTTGCGTCATAACACCTTCTCTTGCTATTGGCATTTACCTGGAGTTATAGCGATCCAGGCTGTCCTGCTGAATCTTCTGGGCTTCTTCAAGACCCATCTGCTTCAGCCTGGCTACAAAATTGTCAAACTCCGAAAGCGGAACCTGGCCGGTCACAAAACCGGTGGCTGTTTCCGCGGAGTAGGTCATGATGGCGTTGGTCAGCTCCGTTATCCGGTCTGTTTCAGCAACGGTGTAGCTCATCCCGGGGGGCAGCACGGATTTATACGCGGCATCTTCGTTCTCGTAGAACCAGATCTTTCCGGCCTCGAAGGTAATAGGGAAATTGATGAGTTCTACCAGATGGGTGGCCTGGAGACCGGGGTTGGAACCGGCCTGGAAGGAGTACTTTGTGATCAGGCTGCGGAGGTTGCCGAAGTCAGGATCGTTGAGCACCAGCGGCGTCCAGACGATAGTGCCCGACGCGTCGCGCTCCCAGCTTTCCCCTTCGATACCGTAGTTCTGAAAAATAAAGCCCTCGGGCGAATACCCGTAGTCCATGACCCTCATAACCAGCTCAAGACGTTCCGGTTTAACTGCGGTGGTTATGGTTGCCGAGTCCCCTCCTACGCCCCAGTTGCCCTGGGTCTTGGTGATGGAACCATCCGCGGCTCTCGGATAGGGGGCGCCTACCCACTCAGCGCCATTGTTGGCCGCGGCCGCATCGCCCACAAGCTGGGTAACCCGGCTTAGCGCACCGATGGTAAGGCCGGTCTGCCCGTTCACCGCTTTGGAACGGAACGTAGGCTGATCCTGGGTCAGATGATCCGGATCAAGGAGCCCTTTCTGATACCATTCGTGGAGTTTGGCCATGTAATCCCTCCACTCAGGCTGAGCCTGGGCTGCGTTGACTTTCTGATTCGAGTCAACATACCAAGAAAAAGCGTAACCCGCGTAAGCGCCGAAAGCGCCGCAAAGGCCGGGGTGGTCGCGCAGGAAGCCCGGTTCCAGAGTAAGGAAAGCGCCGTATTTATCCTTGAATGTCTGAAGGGTTTTATCCCAATCCGGAATAGTCTTCGGCATGGGAAGCCCCTGGGCGTCGAGCCAGTCTTTCCGGACAATGGGGCCTACCCAGGTATCCTCGAAAGGGCCTTCCTCCCTGAAGAACGAATAGCGCCAGTACTTGCCGGAATCCGTCTTGCCCGCCTTATCCCGTACGGGATTCTCCTTGAGGAGTTTCCAGTAATTCGGCGAATAGCTTTCAAGGTAGGGGCTCAGATCCCAGATGGTATTTTCCGAAAGGAGCCGTTCCGCTTCCGTCGCCTGGCCGGAGAAACAGATAATATCGGGCAGATCCCCGGAAGCCATAGTGGTGGCGTAGATCTGGGCCGCGGTGGCGCCGGCGGTCGGCATTATCCATTCAATACGGACACCTGTCATCTTCGAGTAATTCTGATGAATGGGGGATTCATTTACCGAGGAAAACCTTGAATAAAGGGCGTCGCCCCCGAGTTGGAGCCACGTAACGGTCTGATCCTCGGCGTCCATCGGGTACCCCTTAAAGTCAACAACGCTTTTGACCTCTCCGCCCGATTGGGCGGCTTCTTTCTTGCCGCAGCCTGCCGCGATCAAAACGAAGGACAAAACCGCGAGAAACAAAAACGTTTTCTTAGCGTTTTTCATAACACGAAAACCTCCAAATTGTATTCTTACAGGCCACGCCTGTAATAAAGTTGTTCAGAAACTGAAGTTTCTGAACAACAACCGCTTAAAAGTATCCACGCGACTTCAAACTACATGCCTTCTTTCAGAGAAGGGGGGGAAAATAAAAAACCCGGCCGCATGCCCTGGCCGCTTTGTAAAGCGCGGGGGCATATAGCCGGGATGTATATGGTTTTGGAAAAAAAGAATCTAATCCAAATGGGGGGGGGGGGGGGGGGGGGGTAATTTAACGGGTTTGTGTT
>JAIRRU010000298.1 GCA_031255815.1 Treponema sp.
CTTGAGCTTTTAGCGCTGGTTTTTTCCGGGGCCGGGGAGGAGGCCTTTCGGGACAAGATCCGGGAAACTCTTAAAAAGCTCCGCCGGGGAGAACTGGACGGGGAACTGGTCTACCGGAAGCGGCTTTCCCGGCCCCCCGAAACCTATACCGCCTCGACCCCTCCCCAGGTCAAGGCCGCCCGGGCCCTGGGCTGGAAGAACCGGCGGGGCACGGTGGAATTTGTCTGGACCAGGACCGGGGCGGAACCGGCATCCCTCCCCCACGCCCCCCTGGATTATGAGCACTACGCCCTTTCCCAGGTGTTTCCCGTGGCCCATTCCATAGCCTCGGCGACCCATTGGGATGCCACGTCTTTCGCCCCGGGACGGCAGGGTTCAGGCGCATTTGATCTTCCCAACGGGCAGTTGGAGCTTTCCTTCACGTGAGGCTGTTCCAAAACTTTAGCTTTGGGGGAGACAAACTTTGCCTGTCCGGCTTCGTAATTATTCAGTCGCGGCACCCGCAACCGCTCTGTCGGAACACCCCCGACAATACGGTCGGAACGAGTTACGAAGCCAGGTTTACCGCCGCGACAGTCAGGAGACGGTCGAAGACCACCGTGCGGGGGGAGGTTGTTGATTGGAAAAAGCGGGCTTTAGACCGTTTTTTTCGAGAGCAGTTCTCAGAACCAACCGGGTTTTGGGAACTGCGCATCATATTGACAGTTTTCTTTACATCGAATATAAGTTATATTAATTAAACATTGTAATAATTGACTAACATGGAGATGATTTTATGACTACGGTGGAACAAAGGAACGGATCAAGCGGCCTTATCGTCTATTCCAGCAAGACCGGGAATACCCGGAAACTGGCCGAAGGTATTCACCGGGGCCTCGCGGAAGCTCTGGGCGCGGTACGGATAGCGGCGGTGGAAGAAAATCCCGAGCCCTCGGGGGCGGACTGGATTCTTGTTGGTTTCTGGGCCGACCGGGGGAACGGGGATCAGAAGGCCATGCAATACCTCAAATCCCTGGAAGGCCGTAAGGTCGGCCTCTTCGGAACCCTGGGGGCCTATCCCGATTCGGATCACGCCAAAGATATACGCAAAAAGATGCAGGATCAGGGGGCGAAAAAAAACACCGTCCTGGGCTGTTTTTTATGCCAGGGTAAGATAGATCCCGCCCTGACCGAGCGTTTCAAGAGCCTCCCGGCGGACAATCCCCACGCCATGACGCCGGAACGGATGCAGCGCCACCTGGAGGCGGCAAAACACCCCGACGAAAAGGACATAGAGGCCGCGCTTGCCGCCTGCCTTTCCATGGTCAGGACCGCTTTGCCGGAGGGGGCCGCAAATTGAAATTCCGCAGGACCCACGCCGTTGTTGCCGCAGTGTCCGTTCTGCTTGTCCTGCTTTTTTTCTTCGGCCTCTTTTTCGGAAGTGTAAAAATCCCCCTTCGGGAAATCGGGGCCATCCTTACAGGTGCCGACCGGGACAGCGCCGCCGCGAAAATAGTAACAGGGATACGGCTTCCCCGGATCATGATGGCCGTTCTCGTAGGGATGATGCTCGCCGCCGCGGGAACTATTTCCCAGGCGGTGTTCCGTAACCCCCTGGCGGACCCCTATATCATCGGCATCAGTTCCGGCGCTGTGGCCGGGGCGGTTTTGGCCTTTATCCTCAAACTGCCGGATATATGGTATGGGCTTTTCGCCTTTGTCAGTTCCATGGGAACGGCCTTCCTCATCTTCCGCCTTTCGGGGAAACGGGGCAAAACCGACACGGCCTCGCTTCTCATAATCGGCGTGGCGGTCTCCGCCTTTTTGGGGGCCCTCACTTCGTTCTTCATGTATATGGCGGGTCAGGATTCCTACCGGGTCATGGTCTGGACCATGGGCTATCTGGGCTCCGCTTCCTGGACCCGGGTGGGGCTCCTGACAATTCCCCTTTGCCTGGCCATGCTGTACTTTCTCTATTACCGCCACGATGTGGACGCCCTGCTTCTGGGGGATGAGGAAGCCCACTCCCTGGGAATCCCCGTGGGCAAATTGAAACGGCAGCTTCTCCTGGTGGTCAGCTTAATCGCCGCTTTTTCGACGGCCTTTACGGGAATGATAGGTTTTGTGGGACTCATCGTCCCCCACGCGGTCCGGCTCTGTGTCGGCAACAAGCACGGCCGTCTGCTCCCCCTGGCGGCGTATACCGGGGGGATGTTTCTCCTCTTTGCGGATATCCTGGCCCGGACCCTGCTTTCTCCAATCGAGATTCCCATCGGGGTCATCACCGCCTTTTTCGGCGCGCCCTTCTTTTTGTTCCTCGCCGTTACCGGCGGAAAGGGGAGGGCCCATGGAGCTTAAGGCGGAAAATATCAGCTTTGCCTATCATGAGCGGCTCATCCTCGACGATATTTCTCTCTCCCTTAAGGGCGGGGAATTTCTCGGTTTCTTAGGCCCAAACGGTTCGGGGAAATCGACCTTCCTTAAAAACCTCCTGGACTTCCTCAAGCCCTCCGCCGGCCGGATTGTTTTTTCCGGCGCCCCGCTTACCCGGACGGATCGGTCCCGGCATCTCGCCTTTGTGCCCCAGAACTCAAGACCCCCGGCATCTCTTTCGGTGCGGGATGTGATTTTGATGGGGAGGCTGCCCCATATTCGGGACCGCTGGACCGGATACGGAAAAACGGACCGGCAAAAGGTGGAGGAAGTGCTCGACGCCCTGGGGATCGCCGCCATGGCGGAACGGGACGTGATGAGCCTTTCCGGGGGCGAAACGCAGAAGGTGATCATCGGCCGGTGTCTGGTACAGGAGGGGGACATCCTGCTCCTGGACGAGGCGACCTCGGGGCTTGATCTTAACCACACCATCGAGATCATGGAACTGATGCGGAAGAAGGCCCGGGGGGAGGGGAAAACCGTTGTAGCGGTACTGCACGATTTGAACCTCGCTTCCCAATACTGTGACCGGATCGTGCTGCTCAAAGACGGCCGCCTGCGGTATCAGGGAAACCCGCGGGAGATCCTCACCGAAGAAGTGGTGGAGGATATCTACGGCGTCCGGGCGGCGGTTAAGA
>JAIRRU010000053.1 GCA_031255815.1 Treponema sp.
CGTTTATCCTGAGCCGGGCCGGGTTTTGAAACCGCCCGGCGGCAATCGAATTACTGTTTACCACAATGCAATTTTATCCGCTAAGACAATGATAGCGGGTTCAAAAAGGCAAAGCTGAAAACCGGCGCGGTTAAAGTACAAATACCCCGGATCATTCCAAAACTCCGGTTTTTAAAACAGCTTCCCGCCCCTTTCCTTTATTGATAAGGTCTGATATGCTTTTTCCCGGGAGCTTTCGGAGGGACTAATGAAAATTGGGATCGACACTTTTGCTTGCGGCGGCGGCAAATCGGGGGTCGGTTTTTATTTAACCCAAATTTTGAAGCGGATCCCCCCCTCCGGCGCCCTTTACGAGCTTTTCGGCTGGGATTTTGACCGTTTTGCCTATAACGAGGCCGCCCCGGATATGGAATTCGTCTCCCGCTGCGGGGTAAACGGCATGACCGCCAACTCGCTCTGGCATCTTTTCAAATACCCGGCCTTTGCCAAGAGCAGGGCCTACGACGCGTGTTTTTTCCCCGCCGCCCATAAACGGCCTCCCAAAGACTCCCCGTGCCCCACCGTCGGCACGGTACACGACATGGCCGCCTATTGGGGCAGCCGGAAAACCCGGGAAAAGCTGGGCGCGGTACTCCGCATGGTTCTGCCCAACTCCCTGCGCCGCCTGGATCGGATAATCGCGGTAAGCGAATGGGTAAAGCAGGAACTGGTGGAGCTTGTTAAGGTAAAGGAATCCCGGATCGATGTGGTTCCCAACGGGATCGACTCCTCCGCTTTTTACCCCCGGCCCCGGAACGAGGAGGCGACGATCCTTATCCAGCCCTTCAGTTTCCGCCGGCCCTATGTGCTTTGCGTTTCCCGGCTCGATTATCCGGTAAAAAACCATATCCGCCTTATCAAGGCTTTCGGCATTTTTAAGGAAAGGACCCGTTTCCCCTACCGGCTGGTTCTTGCGGGCGGCGACAGCCACGGGTCGGAGCGCGTCAAGGAGGCCGCCTCCTCTTCGCCCTACCGGAACGACATCTTCTTTACCGGGCACTTTCCCCTTAACAGCCTCCCCGAGCTTTACGCGGGGGCGGATTTTGTGGTACTGCCCTCCATGTACGAAGGTTTCGGCATGGGGGTGCTGGAGGCCATGGCCAGCGGCATCCCGGTGGCCTGCGCCCGGGCGGCATCCCTGCCCGAAACCGCCGAACACGCCGCCTTGTACTTCGATCCCCTGAACGCCGAAGACATGGCCGATCGCATGGTTACCCTGGCTACCGCGCGGGATGTTTACCGGGAATGCCGCCGCCTCGGGCTTGAGCGGGCAAAGGCTTTTTCCTGGGATCGCTGCGCCGAGATGACCCTGCGGATCATCCAGGAAACCGCTGGCACATAATCAGGCTTTCGGTGTATAGTGATCCAAAACAGAGGGTAAGGGGGTGAGGTTGTGGATGATTTTTCCCAGGAGGAGCTGCAGAAGATCCTGTCCCTAAAAGCCGAGCCTGTTCCGGAGACAGGTTCCGAGCCCCGGTTCCGGCGCTTTGCCAGCCTTTACACCAAAGAGATGAGCGCCAGCCCTGAGTGCAAGCTGACCCAGGACGAGGTTGACCGGGTTCTTTCCGGCTCCGGCACCCGTTCCCCCGGCGCTTAGCCCTTCGCCTTGTTTTCTTTTCGCAGAATTTCCCCGCCGAAGAGAAGCGGGAAGGCTTCCGCGGCGTTTTCCACAAAATCCGCCTTCAGGGCGCCCCGCAGATCCCTATCCAGCTCTTCCCAGTCCTCCCGGTTGCTTTGGGGGAGGAGCACCCTTTCCATGCCGTTGCGGACGGCGGCGAGGAGTTTCTCCTTAAGCCCCCCGATGGGGAGTACCCGCCCGGTAAGGGTAAGCTCCCCGGTCATGGCAATTCCCGCCGCGGGCGGGGTTTCGCAGAGGGAGGAGAGGAGGGAGGAGGCCAGGGTGATTCCCGCCGAAGGCCCGTCTTTGGGGATAGCCCCCTCGGGCACGTGGATGTGGAAGTCCGTCTTGTCCAGATCCTTTTCCGCGAAGTTGTATTCACCCTGGGCGCTGCGGAGGTAGGAAAGGGCGATACGGGCGCTTTCCTTCATCACATCCCCCAGATTCCCGGTGATGATAAGCTCCCCGCTTCCCGGGAAGTCCCTGGTTTCCACCGGAAGCATGGCGCCCCCGGTTTCAGTCCAGGCAAGGCCGTAGCATACCCCTATCCGGGCGTCCTTAAAAACCAGATCGTTCTTGTACTTGCGCCGCCCCAGGAGTTTTTCCAGATCCCTCTTGCGGACGGTTTTTTTAAAGCTCTCCAGCGGCTTTTCCGGATCCCTGCCGTAGTTTTTTTCCACCGCTTCCCGGGCCAGCCGCCTGACACAGCGGGCTATCTCCCGCTCCAGCCCCCGCACCCCGCTTTCCATGGTCCAGTGCCGGATAATTTCCAGCAGGGCCTCGTCCTTAAAAGCGATCTGTGTGTCTTTAAGGCCGTTTTCTTCCAGTTCTTTGGGCACCAGAAAACGCCTGGCGATAGCCAGCTTTTCATTCTCCCCGTAACCGGGTATTTCGATGATCTCCATGCGATCCAGGAGAGGATAGGGGATGGTGTGGAGGGAATTGGCGGTGGTTATGAACAGAACCTTGGACAGATCGTAGGCCAGCTCCAGGTAATGATCGGTAAAGGAAAAGTTCTGCTCCGGATCCAGCACCTCAAGGAGGGCCGATGCCGGGTCTCCCCTGAAATCGCTGGAAAGCTTATCGATTTCGTCCAGCAGGATCACCGGGTTCATACTGAGAGCCTTCCGCATGGACTGGATGATCTTTCCCGGCAGGGCGCCCACATAGGTCTTCCGGTGCCCCCGGATCTCCGCCTCGTCCCTTACGCCGCCCAGGGAGATGCGGGCAAAACGCCTGCCCAGGGCGCGGGCCACGGACTTGCCCAGGCTGGTTTTGCCCGTGCCCGGCGGCCCTACAAAGCAGAGGATGGGCCCCTTAATGCCCGTCCCCCCCGGGGCGGGCGCCTTGAGGGGCGGCGGAGCCTCCGGCATACCGGCCGTCTTCCCCGCCGGGGCGCCGAGGGCGGCTATCTGCCTTACGGCGATAAATTCCAGGATCCTTTCCTTGGCCTTACGCATGTTGTAATGATCCTCGTCCAGGATCCTTTCCGCTTCCGCCAGATCCACCGAATCGTCGGTGTATTCGCTCCAGGGGAGATCCGCTATCCACTCCAGGTAGCCCCGCAGCACCCCCGCTTCCGGGGAATAAGGCTGGAGTTTCCGCAGGCGCTTCAGTTCTTTCCGCACCTTGCCCAGCGCCTCTTCAGGCGGTTTCCTGCCGAGTATGGCCTTTTCCAGATCCGCGAATTCGTCTTCAACGGTTTCCTTTCCCAGCTCCCGGTTTATCTCTTTAATCTGTTCATGAAGGATGTACTCCCGCTGGGTTTTTTCCATCCGGCTCTTTATCTTGCCGTTGATGTTCTTCTGCACCCCGAATATCTCGTTTTCCAGTTCGAGGGTTTCCAGCAGGAGTTCCAGCCGCCGGGAAAGATCCGGAACGGAAAGGAATTCCCTCTTTTTTTCCGCCTTTACCGCCATGGCGTTGGAGACCAGGTTTGCCAGGCGTTCCGGATTTTCGGTTCTTTCCACAGCCGCAACCGCGTCGGGGCTGATTTTTTTCGAGAATTCGGCGTAGCGGGCAAAGGATTTCTGCACCGAGCGCATCAGGGCAAGGAATTCCGTGCCCGGCGGCTCAACGTAACCCAGGGTCTGTATGGGCTCGACCCGCGCCAGGCTTATATTGCCCTGCTGCCGCAGAACGGCGCCGGTTCCCCGGTACTCACCCTGAAGCACCACCCGGTAGGTGTTGTCCGGCAGCCGCAGGTGCTGGACGATGCGGACTACCGTCCCGGCGGGCTGGAAAAGTTCCGCATCCGCCGCCAGGCAGGCGGCAAAGAGCCGGCAATCCCGTCTCAGAGCCTCTTCCACCGCCTCAATTCCCGGTTTGTAGGAGATAAAGACAGGCACCACCGTATTGGGAAACAAAACCAGGCCCTGCAGGGGGAGCAGGGGGAACTCTTCGATAGCCGCTTTAACATTAAACGGCAAGGCCGCCGGCTTCTTCCGCGCGGAAAGAACGGCGGCGTTACCCTTGAGTCTTTCGATAAGTCCGGAAACACCCCCGCCGGGTTTCACAGCCTAGGCGCTTTTTTGGAGCAGGTGAATCTCGGGGGGATCCGATCGTTCAACCACATCCTGGGTAATAATGACTTCCTTCTGCCCCTTCATGGAGGGTATCTCGAACATAATATCGGTCATCAGTTTTTCCACGATAGCCCGCAGCCCCCGGGCGCCGGTTTTCTGTTTAATCGCCGTGTCGGCAATGGCGTCTATAGCCCCCTCGGTAAAATGAAGTTTTACCTCGTCGATAGCCAGGGAGGCCTGGTACTGTTTGACTATGGCGTTCCGGGGCTCGGTGATTATCCGCCGCAGATCCTCCCTTTTGAGATCCTCAAGGCTTACGGTAATGGGGAGCCTGCCGATGAATTCGGGGATCATCCCGAAGTGGATAAGATCATCCGGGTGAAGGGCGTCGTACAGCTCCTTCAGGTTTTTTTCGCTCCTTTCCTTTACGTCGGCGCCGAAACCCATAGGGTGCTGAACCACCCGCTGTTCGATGAATTTTTCAAGCCCCACAAAGGCGCCCCCGCAGATAAAGAGAATATCCGTGGTATCAATGCGGATCATTTCCTGATTGGGGTGTTTCCTGCCCCCCTGGGGGGGTACGGAAGCGATAGTCCCCTCGATAATTTTGAGAAGGGCCTGCTGTACCCCTTCGCCCGACACGTCCCGGGTAATGGATACGTTCTCCCCCTTGCGGGCTATCTTGTCGATTTCGTCGATATACACAATGCCCCGTTCCGCAGCGGCAATATTGCCCCCCGCGTTCTGGATAAGCTTGAGCAGTATGTTTTCAACATCCTCGCCTACATAGCCCGCCTCGGTAAGAGTCGTGGCGTCCACAATAGCAAAGGGCACCTTCAGTTTTTTCGCCAGCGTTTTCGCGAGAAGGGTTTTCCCGGTCCCCGTAGGGCCGATGAGAAGCACGTTGGACTTCTCTATTTCCACGTCGTCGTTCTCCCTGGAAGGGTTGGCGATACGCTTGTAGTGGTTGTACACCGCCACGGAAAGGGCCTTCTTCGCGTCGTCCTGGCCGATAACAAAAAGATCCAGGTAGGTCTTTATTTCCTTGGGGGTGGGTATCTCTCCGGTAAACTGTGTGGAAAGATCGTGGTCCTCGTCGGCCAGGATCTTGCGGCACACTTCCACGCATTCATCGCAGATGAAAATGTCGTTCGGCCCGGCAATAAGCCGCCGGGCAATGTCGTGGCCCTTCCCGCAAAAAGAGCAGGACCGCTCGAATCCGCTTGAACCGTTACGAAGCCGTGCCATCTTTTCTCCTCGCCAGAATTTTGTCAACCACTCCGTATGCAACCGCGTCTTCGGCGGCCATGAAAAAATCGCGCTCCATATCGCGGGCGACTGTTTCCGTGTCTTTTCCGGTATGTTTCGCGAAATAGTCAATGGTCATTTTCTTTAAGCGGAGGATTTCTTTCGCCTGAATGCCGATGTCCCTGGCCTGGCCCTGGACGCCGCCCCAGGGCTGGTGTATCAGCACCCGGGAAGAGGGGAGCACGAGCCGCTTGCCCGGAGCCCCGGCGGTAAGGATCAGGGCCGCCATGCTGGCCGCCTGGCCCAGGCAGATAGTCTGGACATCGCACTTAACGTACTGGATGGTATCGTAAACGGCAAGCCCGGCAGTCACGGAGCCGCCGGGGGAATTGACGTAGAGGTTAATATCCTTGTCCGTGTCCTGGCCGTCAAGAAAAAGAAGCTGGGCTACGACAAGGTCGGCGGTAAGATCGTTGATTTCTCCGTCAAGAAAGACAATCCGGTCCTTGAGCAGCCGGGAATAAATATCGTAGGAACGCTCGCCAACCCCGGTCTGTTCCACGACAATGGGAACCAGGGAATTCATCTGTTCATTCAAATTCTGCTTCCTGTTCGATTAATGCGCGGCGGAACCGCAGGCATTCATCTCTATATTCAATTTACTGATTAATTGGTACGAGGTCTAGGAATTTTTTCTTTTCCCCCGTCTTTACGGTATTTTCCGACAATAAAAGATCGAAAAACTTCCGCTCTTTTATTTCCCCTTTGAGGTACTGCTTCATATTTTCCGATTCGTAGTACTTTTTTACGTCTTCAATTGAAGTATCGGAACCGGCGGCCAGGGCCTCAAATTCTTTTTCCACATCTTCGTCGGAGGCGTCCAGGTTCCGCTCCGCAATCAGGGATTCCACGATGAGCCGGCTCTTCAATGCCTTTGCCGCGTCGTCCCTCCAGCCCTCAAGGATAGCCTCCCGGGTCCCGGAGCCGGAATTTTCCAAAGAAAGGGCAAGATCTTCAGGGCTGCTTCCCAATTGCCTGGCCATGTTCCTCCACCGGCCCTCAAGCTCGATACGTATCATCGATTCGGGGACATCGATGGGGGTGGTTTCAAGGACCTTTTCAAGTATGTTGTTTATCTTGATGTCCCGCAGCATCTGTTCCAGCCTTTTGCCGAGCCGCCCGCGGATATCCGCCTTAAGGTCGTCGAGGGTTTCGTATTTTTCGTCCACATCCTGGGCAAGGTCGTCGTCCAGGTCCGGGAGCTTGCGTTCCTTAACGGCGGTCACCGTTACGCGGACCTTCCTGGTCTGGCCGGCAAGCCCCTTGTCCTTAAAATCGCCGGGGTAGGTTTTGGCAATATCGCGGGTTTCGCCCTTCTTCATTCCCGTTACTTCATCGTCAAAATAAAAAATATTGTTCCCGGACCCCAGGGTAAAGACAAAATCCTGCCTTTCGGTCCCGGGTATGGCCTCGCCGTTTTCGGAAAGCTCGGCGTAATCCACCGTCACCACGTCGCCTGCGGCCGAAGGCGCGTCGTCGTCCCGGTCCAGCACAATGGCGTTCCGTTCCCGGATAGCCTCAAGCTCCCGGCCAATGTCCTCGTCTTCGACGGAAATATCCGGCGCTTCAACCTCAAGCCCCTGCCATTTGCCCACGGTAAATTGCGGGAACGCGTCGTAAACCACTGAAAATTCAAGGTCCTTTTCCATATCCAGTTCCGGGATGTCGTCCTTGATCGCCGGATTCGAGTAGGGCAGGGGCCGGTCCTCCTGGGGAAGCGATTCATCCTTAAAGGTCTCGGTTATCGCGTGTTCTACGACATTTGCCATTGTTTCGCCCTTGAACACATCCGCGAACTTCCTGACAAGCACGTCCCGGGGGACTTTTCCCTTTCTGAACCCGGGAATCTGGACGGTTTTGGCATAATTGACGACAACTTTGTCGTATTCGGAGCGGATATCCTCTTTGCTGATTTTCAGAGTCATTTTTACAGCAGAATGTTCCAGCCGCTCAACTTCTTTGGTTACAGTCACAATGGTCCTCGTTTAGGTAGAATTCAACACCAGCGCCTGTGGATGAACTGATATAT
>JAIRRU010000140.1 GCA_031255815.1 Treponema sp.
GCGTCGGCGCACACCGTGTATCCGTGCTCTTCCCAGTTTACGATGCTGCGGATTCCGATCCTGACAATGACCTCGTCGTCAACGATCATTATTTTCTTCATCGCTGTTCCCCGTTATGAAGGGCAGGGTGTATTCAATTTCCGTCCCGCTGTTTTCGGCGCTTTCGATACTGATCCCGAATCCCGAATCAGCCCCGTATCCGGCGCGTATCCTCTGGTACACATTCACCAGGCCTATTCCCCTTCCGTCCTTTTCCTCCCTGCGCCGCAGGCTTTCCCGGAGCTTCCGCAGGGTTTCTTTGTCCATACCCACGCCGTTGTCGCGGACGAAAAGCTTGAGGCGCTCCTTCTCTTTGTTCCCGCTGATCGAAAGCAGCTTTTTGCCCCGCATTTTCCTGAAGGCGTGGACGAATGAATTTTCCACTATCGGCTGGAGTATGAATTTGACAATTACACATCCCAGCAGTTCTTCGTCAATATCAATGCGAACTTCCAGATCCTCGCCGTAACGGTAATTCTGGATGCGGACGTAATTCCGTATCATTTCGAGTTCATCGCCGAGGGGCGCCATATCACCCGAACGCCCCATGGAGTAATCGAGGATCCGCGAAAGGGCGTTGATAGTATCGGTAATGTTATCGGCGTTCCGCATGATCGCCATCCAGCGTATGGTGTTGAGGGTGTTGAAGAGAAAATGCGGGTTTATTTGGGCCCGGAGGGCCTGAAAGCGGTACTGCTCCCGAATTTCGCTTTCCTCTTTAAGCTGATCGAAAAGCCGGTTGATGCTGACTTCCATTTCCACAAAGGTTCTGGTCAGGCCGCCTATCTCGTCCCTGCGGTTTACCGCCAGATCGGTTAAGCGCCTGGTCCGGGTATACTCGACAACCTTTTGATCCAGGGCCCTGATGGGCTTCCCGATAGCGTAGGAGATGAACCACGAGATGGCAAGCAGGACGGCCAGCAAGATCAGCATACGGAAATTGACGGCCCTGAAAAGCGCCTCCAGGCCGGTTGTTATCCGCTCGTAATCGGCGAAGTACATGACCGCCAGAGCTTCCCTCCCGATACCGGGACTGTTGAAAGTCCAGGGAATATCCAGGGTGTAGTAATTGAGCAGATAGCGGTGGCCCCCCAGATCGCAGAGCAGGTTGCCGCTCCCCTGGTTCACAATTTCCGCAAGAAGGGCGCTGATATCCTCCTTCCCAAGCATGCCGTCCACGGAAAAAACACTTTCCGCCGTTTCCCTGGTGCAGACCCGGATAAAATCCGCATCCCCGTACCTGGTCAGTATACTGCTGATGGCCTGCTGCCCGATACTGATAATAATAGTGGCCAGCCTGACGCCGGTGTGGGAGGGGTACAGGATGGATCGGGCCAGGGAGATGGAGGGCCCGTCTTCCCTGACCGAAGGGGCGAAGAGGTTCCATGAAACGAAACCCTTGTTCTCAGTGCTTTCCCTGATCCAATCCTCGTCAAGGACTACGCTGTAGTCGTTCCAGTAGAGGCCCCAGTTGGCGTAGTTCCGCCCCTCAAGATCGAACATGGTAATTGAAATGTCAGCGAGATCCACCAGGTTGTTGGTTTGCAGGGAGGCGGTAAGATTGTCGAAAATTCTGTTTCTGTCCCAGTAACTGGAACCGGGCTCGCTGAGAACGGTCAGGAGTTCCCTGTCCAGGGCGAAGGCATTGGAAATATTGGCCATCCGCTGAAAAACCTGGTAGAATTCGTCTTCTCCCTTTCTTATGTTTCCGACGATCTGAGCGCTCAGTTCCTGGCGCAGGTAATTCTCGTAAGCGTCCTTCAGTATGATAAAACTGACGTAGATTGGAACCATGAGGAAAACGAGGATCAGAAGAAAAACATTTACGGAGATACGTTTAAACGCCCAGGGAAACACCAGCGAAACACCATCCTCCGCCCGCCGCCGGACCCCTGTTTCAGCCCTTGATTGCTCCGGCGGTAAGCCCCTTGATAATACTCTTCTGGCCGATAATGTACACCACCAGAATAGGCAGCATGGAGACAAGGTAGGCCGTAAAGGACATGGTGTAATTGAAGGAGTATTCGGTCTTAAAGTTGTACTGGAAGAGCGGAAGGGTCCAGAACACCCGGGAACGGTTGAGGATCATCAGGGGAAGCATAAAGTCGTTCCAGTACCACAGGGCGTCCATTACCACCAGGGTGGCCATCATGGGGCCGGTAAGGGGGAGGATCACCCGGGTATAGGTCTTGAAAACACCGCAGCCGTCCACCCTGGCGGCCTCTTCAAGCTCCCCGGGTATGCCCCTGATGTAGTTCACGAACAGAAACACCCCCCTGGTAAGGCTGAACGTGGCGTAGAGGAGGATAAGCCCGGTCTGGTTCAGCATACGGATCCTGGTCATGAATTTGGTAACCGGAAGGATTACCACCTGGGAGGGGACAAAGAGGCCCATGAGCAGAAAAAAGTACACAAACTGGAAATAAGGCCGCTTTAGATTCCGGGCAATGGCGTAAGAGGCGCTTGGGGCCAGGATGGTGGCGATCAGCACCGAGACAAAGGTGATATAGGCCGAATTCTTCACATAACCCAGATAGTTCTGGCTGGCGAAAAGGTTTTTGAAATTATCCAGGTTCAGTGAGGAGGGAAAGGAAAAGAAATTACGCCCCGCTTCCTCAAGGCTCTTGAAGGAATTAACCAGCACCAGGTAGAGCGGGGTAAGGATCAGAAAAAGGCCGGCCAGGAGGATAAGATTCCGCAATACCAGCCAGACAAAACCGTCAATCCGTTTCATGCTCCGCATCATACATCCCTCTTACGCGCCAGGTTTATCTGCACCACCGAAATAAGGGCGATGATGACAAACAGCACCCCCGCCTCCGCGTTGGCTATGGCAAAACGCATATTGGTAAAAGCGTCGTTTACAATCGAGATGGCGATAACTTCCGTGGCCCGGGCGGGGCCGCCCCCGGTAAGGGCGTAGGGGTAATCGAAGGTGGTAAAGCCCCCCTTTACCAGGAGCACCAGGTTAACGATGATGATGGGCATAATTCCCGGAACGGTGATAAACCGGAAACGCTGAAACAGGGAAGCCCCATCGATCTCCGCGGACTCGTAAAGTTCCCGGGGAACCGCCTGGAGCCCGGCGATAAAGATAAGGGTGGGTATAGCCACCGACTGCCAGATGTTCACGAATACGGTAGCCGCCATGGTGGTCTTGGGGGCCGCCAGGGGGCTCTGTTTCAGGATCTCGATGTTCAGCGCGTTACCGATAAAGGGAATGGCCCGCAGATAAAGCTGGCTCCAGATTAGGGCTACGGTTACCGAACCCAGCATGGCGGGGACAAAGAAGAGGGCTTTAAAAAAAGTCTGGTATCTCCTGGTCAGCCCGTCCAGGGAGAGGGCCAGGATCAGGGCCAGCAGCATGGTCAGGCTTACCAGCAGGGCCGCGTAACGGAAGGTGGTGCCCAAAGAACGCCAGAAAGTAGGATTCCTGAACAGCACCAGATAGTTCCGCAGGCCTATCACCTTGTAGCTGAGGGACATGCCGTTCCAGTCGGTAAAACTGTAAAAAATGCCGCTTATCACCTGGCAGACATAGAAAGTAGCGTAAAGCAAAAGGGGGAGGATCGTAAAACCCACATAAGTCAGGCGATCCTGAATACTTTCCCGTTTCAAAACTACCCTCCTCCAAAGCGGAGACAAGCGGCAAAGGCGCCCGGATTACTGGGCGGCGGCGGCAATGGTCTGCTGGAGCTGGTCCAGCAAAGCGTTAACCTGCTTGTCCATAAGGAACTGTTGAACGACATTGTATATCTCGTTCTGTACATTACCAGGAATCGTTGATGCAAACCAGTCATGCAGGGGGCCGGACTTCATTTTGTTGATCACCGGATCAACCCTTGGGTCCGAGTATTTTACCGCGGTAACGGTGCTGGGAGCCCCGTCGCTGTCACAGAATATCTGGGCATTCTCGGTGCGGGAGATAAATTCCAGGAAAGCCATGGCCGCTTCTTTTTCATTCGCCTTGGCTCTCGCGGAGACGCTCAAAGCCGCGTCTATTCCGGAAAGCAGGGTGCTGGTTTCAAGCGTATCATTGGGAATGGGGAAAACCCCCATGTTCACGTTGGGGTTCGCCAGGAAGATGGTGCCTCTGGCGTAGGAGCCGGTAATACACATGGCGGCTTTACCATTGGCGAAATTCTCCCACATTCCCGTATCGGGCAGGGCGAAGGCGTCGCTGTTGGCAAAGGAGACAAGTTCCAGTACCCGCTGGGCCATCCTGCCAAGCTCCGCGTCGCCGCTAATCCTTCCGCCTGTCATGGCCGCCGCAAACTTCTCCACTCCGTTCCCGTTGGGGGTCCAGGCGGCGTTCATCGCCTGGAACATGTGGCCTACCCGCCCCGGGGTGGCGAAGGTAAGGGTGAAGGGCTGAATCCCGGCGGCATTAAGCTTATTGCAGGCGGCGATAAGCTCCGCGTATGTCTTGGGAACGGCGATACCGTTGGCATTGAAGATATCGATGTTGTAATACACCGCCATGAAGTTATGGGACAGGGGCATGGCGTAGTCCTTCCCGTCCGGAGCTTTGGACATGGCAACAGCCGGGGGGTTTACCCTGGACATAAAACTCTGGCCGCTAAGATCCTGAAGGAAACCGTTCTGTACCTTCTCCTTGAACTGGAGTTGGGTAGGATAGTCGGAAAAGAGAGGAGGGATATCCCCCGATACCACCCGGGAGGTAAGAACCTGGCCGGCTTCGGGCACCGTATTCATCTCGATCCTGTACTTTCCCGCGTATTCCGCGTTGAAGCGGTCCAGCACCGCCTGAGCACCCCGCTGAGGCCCTTCTTCCATCTTTTGCTGGAAAAACTCGATGTTTGTTACGCCCCCGGAGGCCGCCGCGTCCTGCCTGCCTCCCCCCGCGTAGACCGTCAAACTCATGATTGCCGAGAGGCAGATCATACCCAATAAAAGCTTTTTCATCTGACTTCCTCCAAAATTTATTTGTATCTCCAGGCCGTGTCAACCACGGCCGTCCGCACTTGTAATAGAACCTGTTTTTTCCAGCGGAACCATCCCCTCATGGGAGATCTTCCGTATCGCCTCAAGGGTCTCGTCAAGGTTCTTCCCCAAGACCCCTTCCGAAGGGGGGATTGACCGGCCGGCCATGGCTATTTTGACCCCCATGGCGGCGGCTTCCACGCAGGAGTAGATCTTCAGGGCGCAGCAGGTTCCGGGCCGCGTCCTCCGCGCCCGAATCTAGAGAGGAAAAGATATTCAAACCAGCGGCGGGATCCCCCCCCGGCAACGCCCAGGGCAACGCCCAGGGCGACTACCAGTTCCCTTTTGAGCGGGGAGGTAAAAAACCGCCTTTTTGGTGATACTATTAATCATATCAGTAATGAGCTTACACCGGCCTTTTATGCTTGTCAAGCCCTTTTTTTTGTGCTACAAAAATCTATGCTTACCGAGACCCTTAAAAAACGGATCTACGACCGTGTTCTGGAACGGATCGTCAACAAAGACTACCCGGTGGATTATATCCTGAAAGAGAAGGAACTGTCGGAA
>JAIRRU010000114.1 GCA_031255815.1 Treponema sp.
TCACCGCTGGTTACATTCATCTTTGAAAAAGAAGGACTGCCGTTTTCGGAAATGAAGCTCCTCACCCCCGGTACGAACGCGGTATTTAAGGTCGGCGCTAATGTTGTAAAAATATTCGCTCCGATTGAGAGCGGCATGGATCAAACACTTGATCTTCAAACGGAACTCTTCGCCATCAGGAGGGTAGGCAAATTGGGCGTTTCCGTCCCAAAACTTATTGCCCAGGGCGCCGTGGAGGATAAATACCGTTTTTCGTATATAATAACCGAATATATTAAGGGCGTTGCGTTTTCAGAAAAAGTCAGGACAATGACGGATGCTGAAAAAACAAAGTTTGGACGGAAGCTGCGCGTTTTAACAGACAGGATGAATACGCCATGCGAAGCTTTTAATAATATTGATGTTATCAATGATAAAGACCGTTCCCGCAGATGGGATAAATACACTGAAAAGTTTAGAGAGGAGCGCATCGGTTACATAAGATCCCGCGGTTTTGGGGAAAAGGTATTTGTTCACGGCGATTTGTGCGGGGATAATATTCTTTTTTCGCCTGACGGCGGATTATCTATCATTGACTTCGCCGACGCGGTATTGGCCCCAAAGATCTACGAACAATCGTTTGCGGCTGTTGAACTATTTGATT
Source organism: Treponema sp. (assembly GCA_031255815.1). Next base: position 644 of record JAIRRU010000114.1, read on the forward strand.
TTGACAGGGCTTTTCTGCGCGGTTATTTTGAAAACTGCCCGCCGGAAGAATTAATCGAACTCTGTTTCGACGGGCTTTTGATACACGATTTTGGAGGTGATATTGTCGATAATCACATCGGCAGATCTTGTGAAATTGACAGCCTGGGTAAATTAAAGGAAATGCTAAGGCAAAAGATTCAAAAAATTACATAATGCGTGCCATGAGTAACGCTAAACGCGCACGGACAGCCGCCGGGAAATTTAGCCGCGGACGGCACGAACCACACTAAAGCGGGTTAAAAACCCCCGGACTCATCGGGGTTTCCGGCGTAAAAGTTCGTGCGGTTAGTGCGGTTCGCGGCTGTCCCTTTATCCGTATTTTTAGCCGAAACAGCCTACTGGGCCTTTACCGAACGGGCGGCCGGGGTCCTGGCGGGGACGGAGGCTTGCCTTTTCGCCCGCTTTTTCGCCTGGATATCCCACAAATTCACAAAGCCCGAAGCGATAAAAATTGTGGAATAAACGCCGCTGATCATGCCTACCAGGAGGGTCAGGGCGAAGTCCCGCATGGAGCCGGTAGTAAAGATAAAGAGGAACAGCACCGCCAGCATGGTGGTAAGGGTGGTGATAATAGTCCGGCTCAGGGTTTCGGTAAGGGAGCGGTTAAGCACGCTCTCAAAGGGATCGTCCGGGTAGATCCGGCGGGTTTCCCTTATCCGATCGAAGATAACGATGGTATCGTTGATCGAGTAGCCCAATATGGTAAGGATCGCGGCAATGGTGGTGGTGTTAAACTCCATCCTGGTCCAGACCACAAAGGCGACCATGATAAAGGCGTCGTGCATGATGGCGATTACCGCGCCGATAGCGTATTGGGGCCTAAAACGGACGGAGGAATACGCCAGTATCAGAAGCAGGGTAAGACCCAGGAGAATCCCGGCCTGATCGGTAAGGTTCTTGGAAAACCGGGAACCTACATAGTCGGAACGGATAACCAGCACGGCGCCGCTGCCGAAGCGGGATTCCAGCATGCCGACTATCCGGTCGGCCTGAACCCCGGCGCCGCTGCCGCTTTCCTCCATGCGGATCATGAAATGACGATCCGTATCCTGGCCTATCTGCTGAACCTGAACGGTTTCTTCCAGGCTGGAAAGGGCATCCCGGATATCTTGAATCGGGACGGGATCGCTGCCGGGGCTCAGGTAATGCACCACGAAGGGATCGGAGCCCAGCTGGGGGTTCCCGCTGGCGCTGTAGAGGAGCCACTGGCTGCGGGTATCCGCCGGAGCCCCGGCACTTGCCGAGAGGCCCTCCACCCGGTTCAGGGCGGAGGTCAGGGCCCCCAGAGTGGGGTATTCGCCGTAGGGAAACTGGCGGGTAAGGCCCTCCACCCCGGCGCCGGAGATAACAATATAGAGGCTGCCCCGGTCAAAGGACACCGCGGCGTTCCCCTGCCCGCTCCAGGTAAGGCTGAAAGCGGTGGGGGCAAACTGGAGTTCCTGGATAAGCCCGGCCTGGAAATCCACCCCCAGATTAAACCCCCAAAACGCGTAGCCCGCGATCCCGGAAACCACCAGGATCAGGGAAAGGATCGCGGCGGGAAGGAAAAACATTGAAAACCTGATGATGCTTTTCATTATTTTCCTCCCCCAAGGGCCGCGGCCGGCGCGCTGTTATGGACGCGCCAGGAGACCGATACGTTTTTGCTGCCCAGCACGTCGGTGCCGAAGTCAAAGATAAGCCGGGAGACAAAGAGGCTGGTAAACACCGAGGAAAAGACCCCGATGGCAAGGCTTACCGCGAAGCCCTGGATGGGGCCGGAACCAAGCTGGGAAAGGAACAGGGCGGCGATAAAAGTGGTAATGTTGGAATCCATGATCGCCCAAAAGGCCTTGTCGAAACCCGCGTCGACTATGGCCTTGCGGCTCTTGCCCAGGCGCATTTCCTCTTTCATCCGTTCGAAGATGATCACGTTGGCGTCTACCGCCATGCCGATGGTAAGGATAAAGCCCGCGATGCTGGGCAGGGTAAGGGTAAAGTTGAAGGCGGAAAGGACGCTGAACATCAGGTAGAAGTTGAGAATCTGGGCCAGCACGGCGTTGATCCCCGAAATTTTGTAAAAGGCCAGCATAAAAACCATCACCGCGGCAAGGCCGCCCAGGAGGGCGTAGAGGCCCTGGCGGATGGTATCCGCGCCCAGGGCGGCGCCGATGCTCTGCTGGTTGACCACTTCCAGGGATAC
>JAIRRU010000236.1 GCA_031255815.1 Treponema sp.
AAGCCCCTGCTGGATTTTCTGCTTGTTGATCGAGCCGGGAGATAGGGTCTATATTGTAAGAGGCTGTTCCAAAAAACTGAAGTTCCGGCACAGCCCCAAGTAACGAGGCGGTTTCGAAATGCCGGATTTAGACCGTTTCTTATTCCGGTATCTTTCCGGTACATAGCGAGGGAGGCAAATGCCAGACGACATTATCAACCGGGTGTTTTCTTTCATTACCGGGGATAATGAGAGTATATCCGACAAGGATATCCTGCTCAAACAGACGATCAAGGATCTGGGACAGAACAAATATTCAAAATTTTACCGGGTTAAAACTGAGGAAATCGATCCCTCTTTCGCCCAGTATATGTATATTATCTACAAGGCTGTTTATACCGCCCAGGTTTTTCTGAGAAAACCAGCCAAGGCGGAGCAGTTAAAACGCCTTGCCCTGGAACGTTCTATGAGCCCGGAAGTTCTGGATCTGATCCAGCGGCTCAGCCCTGAATCCCTGGAGCTTAGGGCCAAATCGACCGGGCCGGCGGATCTAAGCCGCCAGCTGCAGGAAGAATACACCCTGCTGACCGACGCCTTCGACCAGGATCGGATTGACGAGATAAACAAATGCAATAACCTTATCTCCGCTTTTTCCCAGTTTGTGCTTTTCGATTATGCGGGCCTCTTAAAGAAATTCGATTCTTCCCTGCTTGAGGGGATCTTTACCGCGCCGCTGAAGTTTTCGCCCCTTAAGGCGGAAAACGCCCTTGAGGAAATCAACAATTTCTATTCCCTCGTTCTTGTCATGGAACCCCGGGAAGACTGGAAGAACATCTTCGCCATCATAAAGGGCGCCAAGGGACCGGATATACTCCCTCTGGAGCAGTGGCTTGCCCTGCTTACCAATCTGAACGATCTGAAGCAGTCAAAGATCATCGAGCTTACCGTCCGGCACGCCACCAAAAACCCGGTCTGGGATCCCAAGCCCCGCGTCCCCAATGAACGCCTCATCGAGACATGGCTTGAAAAGAAGCAGGATGAAATTCAGGAATACATCTTCGGGATCGCCAGCAAGCAGCGGAACGCCCAGATAAGCGTCCTTGCCAGGGCGATCTTCGCGGAGATCGATACCACCCGGCTCATCTTTTACAACGAAAAAGCCGGGAAAATTTATAAGCGGCCGGATCTGAACGGTTTCTCTTACGCGGCGGCGCTCAACTACCTTGTGGCTTTTATCGACGATTTTTTGTCGAAGGAAGTGCAGGAAATCTGCGATATTATCCTGATCCGCGGGCAGTGGTCTTCCAACAACGCCTCTCTCCAGATGTCCGAGGCTTTCCACGCTATTCTGGACGTGGCGCCGAAAACCGGGCTGCTGGACGAAACCCTTTCGGAAAAGGGCAGCAACGGCCCCCGGCTGCGGGCCGCCCTGCTCAGGATAGACCGGGACAAAACCCAGGCCCGGTACATCAACAATATCCTTGCCGAAGTAGACGATGAAGCTCTGGAAATAATCAGGGCGGCGGTTAAGAATCTTATCACCGTGGGAAAATACGTGAAGGGCCTGTCGGACGACATACAGAAAAAGCAGAGCGAATTGATTATCAACTGGAAGGAACTGGACGGGTTCTCCAGATCCCCCCTGGCGCCAAGGCTTCTGGAATCCTACAAAAAGATAAACTATTTCGTGCAGTTAATGACGCTGACGACCAAGCCGGTGGAATCGGCAGCCTCGTCCTGAAAGGCGGGGCATACCGGGCCGGTGTCTCCGCCATGCCGGCGGGCGTTCCCATAGGGGCCTTCGGCTGAAGGCCCCGCAAGCCTGGAATTTCCCGGAAAAAGCTTGACAGGCCGTAAGGGCCGGGGTATAGTTCCATTGTTAGTCTAACATAACATAAGAGGCTTTCCCGAAACTCCTGCTTTTGGGAAAGACCCGCGACCGAGCGGTTTTGGAGAAAACAATGGAGAAAAAATCACCGGAGGCCCCCGGGCGGCAAAGGCCGGAGCCCCGTAAAACCGGCATGGCCCGGCTCTGGGAGCTGGCCTTCCGCAAGAAGATCCTGGTTACCGGGGCCTGCGTCTTTTCGGTGGCCAGCGTGGCCCTGTCCTTCAGCCCCTTTATCGCCGTCTACTACCTTATCCGGGAACTAGCGGCCCGCTTCGCCGATCCGGGGGGGCTTAACCGGGCCTACCTGATCCGCCTCGGCTGGCTTGCCGCGGGCGGGGCGGCGGCGGCGATCTTCCTCAACTTTATCGCCCTTATGTGTTCCCACGTGGCGGCTTTTACCACCCTCTACGACCTTAAACTGGAATTTACCCGCCACATCGCCTCCCTGCCCCTGGGCTTCCACACGGAAAATTCCACCGGAAAGCTGCGGAAGGTGGTGGATGAAAACATCGAAAAGCTGGAGACCTTTATCGCCCACCAGCTTCCCGATATAGCCGGTTCCTTTGCCATGCCGGTCTTTACCCTGCTTATCCTCTTTGCGTTTGACTGGCGGCTGGGCCTGGCGAGCTTTGTGCCCATCATCATCAGTTACCTGATCCAGATGATCGGCATGGGCAGCGAAAACGCGCGGATCTTTGTCAATAAGTACCAGAATTCCCTGGAGGACATGAACAATGCGGCGGTTGAATACGTGCGGGGCATCGCGGTGGTCAAGGCCTTTAACCAGACCGTCTACAGCTTCCGCAAATTTTACGGGGTCATCAGGGAATACGGCTCTTTCGTCCTCAAATATACCTTGAGTTTCGAGATCCTTATGATCCTGTTCCTCCTGATCATCAACCACGTATACCTGTTCCTGATCCCGGTGATCATCCTTATCTCCGGAGGGGCAACGGATTACCCCGCCTTTGCCCTGGCCTCGGTGTTCTACCTTATCTTTTCCGTTTCCCTTCCCACCCCCTTTACCAAGCTGATGTACGTCTCCCAGAACGGAAAGATGATCCTCAACGGCATCGAGCGGATGGACAGGGTGCTGAATACACCCCCCCTGCCGGAACCCGCCGTTCCCAAAACCGTGCGGGAATTTTCGGTGAGCTTTGATCATGTAAGCTTCAGCTACAGGGGGGAGGCGGCCTTGGCGGCGGAGCCGGATTCGCCTGCTGCCCTGCCGGCGGCCATACAGGATCTCAGCTTTACCGCCCGCCAGGGGGAGGTAACCGCCCTGGTGGGGCCTTCCGGGGGCGGCAAGTCCACCCTGGCCCATCTTGTCCCCCGGTTTTACGAGGCGGCGGAGGGGGCGGTTAGGATCGGCGGGACGGATGTGCGGGACATGTCAGGCGAATACCTCATGTCCATCGTAAGTTTCGTGTTCCAGGATGTGTTTCTCTTTAAGCAGAGCATCATGGACAATATTTTGATCGGAAACAAAAACGCGAGCCGGGAAGACGCAATCGCCGCGGCAAAGGCCGCCCAGTGCCACGATTTTGTCCAGGCCCTGCCTAAGGGCTACGACACGGTGATCGGCACGAAGAACATCCACCTTTCCGGCGGGGAACGGCAGCGGATCGT
>JAIRRU010000241.1 GCA_031255815.1 Treponema sp.
CCTTCGGCAACAAACTGTGCTACCGGGGCTGCATATCCACCGCGGGGCCCCTGGCCTTTGGCACCGTGGCGGAGCTGGTGGAAAACGTCAAAGAGACGCTGGATATCATGATGGACGGCTACGGTTACCACTTTGCCCCCACCCACGCCATACAGGACAACAGCCCCACGGAAAATGTGATCGCTATGTACCAGGCCGCCCACGACTACGGCGTGTACCCTTAGTATCCGGACAACAATGAGATAGCGGTTTAAAGAAATTCACCACAAAGGCGAAGAAGGCGCACGAAGGCGGGAGAGGGAGAGTAAGGATAGCCGCTAACCGCACGAACCGCACGAACTTTTACGCTGAAAACCCCGATACTTTATCTGAATTCCCTTAAGTCCGAGGGTTTTTTAACCTGCTTTAGGGTGGTTCGTGCCGTTCGGGGCGGCCCATTCAATTGCCTTTAAACAGATGACGATAGTATAATCAGCTGAGCTTGTTTCGATATCCGGTGGTTTTGAAATAGTTGTATCCGCGGAACAGGCACGGGTGCGGAGGGTGGTGAATTATGGGAAGAGTTATCGTACTAATATTCCTCATTTTGGCTCTTGCGGCCGGGGGGCTTGTCTGGTTCGACTACCTCAATGTGATTGACGCGAAAACCGTGCTTTCCCCCGCGTACCGTTTTTTCGGGCGGGAAGGCCGCACCCAAAGCGACACGGAGGAGGAGGAACTCCTTTCGCTGGACGCCGAGCGCCTGGCGGTCAGGCTTGAGGCCCTGGATCTGCGCAGCCGGGAACTGGACAGCCGGGAATGGCAGATCCAGGCCCGTTCCGCCGAGATAGAGCAGATGGCCCAGGAACTGGAGGAGCGTCAGAAAGCGCTGGATGAGCGGGAGAATTCCTTCAATGCTTTAGCCCGGGAAGCCGAAACTAAAGAGAGGAATGTAGAGGTAAACGCCCGGCTCCTGAACGGCATGCCCCCGGAAAGAGCGGTGGGTATCCTGAGCGCCATGGACGATCAGGACGTTATCGACATATTCCGGAAGACTGAGGAAATTGCCCAGGCGGAAGGAACCAGTTCCATTGTGTCCTACTGGCTGTCTCTGATGGCCGGCACCGCCGAAGGGGCGGCGCGGGCGGCGGAGATACAGCGCAAAATGGTTACCCGGCCGCCTAGTCTGAACTAAAAACCGAAGGACCGTCCCGATCCTCCGGTTAAGGCGGGAACTTCAAACGGAGTTCCAAGGAGGTTGGGCGGTGACAGCCCCCCAAATAGAATCTTTACCTCAAGAGTTAAAGAGCCCCGAATTAGTGCCGGGGCCGTGGGCAAGGAAAAAAGGCGGAAAAGACGGATCCGGCCTCTTCTCAAAAATCCTTGCCGGTTTGCTTAACAATCTCAAAAGCGGGCCTTCCCTTTCCGGGACAGTCCCGGGAGAGGCGGCGGAAGGCGGGGATCCGGGCTCCTGGCCCGGCGCGGAGGGCGGCCGGACGCGGGGCGGCAGATCCGTAGAAAGCTCCCGCAAAAAGCCCGGCCCCGCGCCCGGCGGAGGGGGCGGGATCCCCGGTGAAGCGCCCGGCGGAAAGGCCCCTGGGAGGGCGGCCGGGCAAAAGGCGTCCAGCGCCGGCCCGGGATCCTTAAGCGCCCGGGAAGCGGAGGCGGCCCGGCGGGAAGGCTTGGCCGGGGCGCGAAAAAAACCGGAGGGAAGCCGGGAAGGGGAGGGCGCGGGGGAGGCCCTGTACCTCCTCAGCCGGGCCGAAATCCCCGCCGGGAAACCCCGCCTTCCGGACAACGCCGAGGGGGAAGGCTCCCTTGACGCGGGGCAGGAGGGGGCGGAATCCGGCCTTCCGGCCGGAGCGGGGATCTTTCCGTCAGAGGATCCGGCGCTTTCCGGGCTCCTCCGCCGGGGAGCGGATCCTGCCGCTTCCGGCCCGGCATTCCCCGAAGCGGGGGAAGCCCTTGCCGCCAAAGGCGGGGAAGGGATCCTGGAAGGGGCGGAGTCCCTCTCCGGGGAGGCCCGGCCCGGCCCGGGGAAGACGGGGAAGGATGAGAAACGGCCCGCCGAGGCCCGCAGGGCCGAGCGGCGGCGGGAACGGCCGGCGGTGTTTGAGACCCGGGATCTCCGGAGCGGTCAGGAAGCCGGGGCCCTTAACCTAAAAGAAGGGGCCTTTCCGGAGGAAAAACAGCTTCCCGGCCATAATATCGACCTTTCCGTGGAGCTTAAAGGCGAAAACCGGGGCAGTGAAAGCGCCTCCTCGGGAGGGGAAAAGACCCTGACCCAGGCTTTTGAAGACATCCTTGCCCGGGAACTCCACCAGAACCTGAACGGCGACATCGTCCGCCACGCGTCGGTGATCCTGCGGGACGGGGGGGAAGGGCTCATCCGCCTGTCCCTCAAGCCCGATACCCTGGGCAATGTAAAGATACGTTTGGAAATGACCGAAAACAAGATTACCGGGCATATTGTCGTGGAAAGCGACGAGGCCCTGCGGGCTTTTGAACGGGAGATAGGCGCCCTGGAACAGGCGTTTAAGGATTCGGGTTTTGACAGCGCGAACCTTGACATGTCTCTGGCTTCCGGGGACGGGGGCGCGGAACAGCGGCGGGAGGCCGGGGAAAGGGCTCTCCGGGAGCAGGTTCCCTTCTTTTCGGAACGCTTTGCCGCGGAAGATGCGGCCTCCCGTTACGACGCCTTGACGGAGAAAACGGATATGTTGTTTGCCATAGGATCGGCAAACGGATTGAAGCCAGGGAATAGGCGTATTTCGGTAAATCTACTCATTTAGGAGAGTACGACGCATGGCAATTCAATCGGTTTTAAACGCCGGTGAAAGGGCGGATCTGGAAGCCCTGGTCCGCGATCACAACATCAAGACCAACCAGGGCCGCAATCCCCAGCAAAGTCTCGGAAAGGATGATTTTCTTAAGATCCTTATCACCC
>JAIRRU010000132.1 GCA_031255815.1 Treponema sp.
GGTAAAGGGATAGCCGCTAACCACACGAACACCACGAACTTTTACTCCGATAGCCCTGGCTTTGCCAAGATTTCCGGTGTCCGGGGAAGTTTTGGGCTAAGGTTCGTGCCGTTCGTGGCAAAATTTCCCGGCAGCCCGGTAAGCCGGCGGGTTTATCAGGTACTTTAGCCCAAGCAGAGCACGCGTATCCAGTCTCTATTCAAAAGGCGGATAAAAAGTTGAAGATGAAAAAAGAATATTTTAACCGCGAAGGCGCGCAAAGGGACACGGAGGAATGAATAAACGCCCCTTCTCCCCGCCTTCGCGCGCCTTCTTCTTTGCGGTAAATTTCTTTAAATTCTCCATGCAATCCGTCATCTCATTGTTGTTTGGATACTAGTCAGATGGATCCTTCCGGCGCCTCATTTATAGACGAGTCCCCTTCCCTGGCGGAGCTGGTGGATCTGAAAGAGATCCAGCGGCTTTTTTACTATTTTTCCGTGGTAACCGGACTGGACGTGGCGCTTTTCGACTTTTCAGGCCGGGAGATTCTGGCCAACCGGAAGGGAAACACGGTCTGCGAATCGGCCGGGAACTGCCGCAAATGCCGGAAGCACATTTCCTATGGGGGGATGATGTCCCAGGATCTGGGAGAGCCCTATATCTGCTCCTGCGGATGCGGGCTTATCATGTGTTTTTCCCCGGTAATGTTTGAGGAAAGGCTTATCGGGATTATCGCCTGCGGGCCGGTTCTGCTCTGGGAAGCCGACGAAGTGGCGGTTTCGGAGTTCACCGAAAAGACCCGCGATATGAACATCCATGTGGAGGCGGAGGATCTGCTCCGTTCCGCCACTTCCTGCAGCTGCGTGAATATGACCAGCACCTCCCAGCTTCTCTTTATCACGGTGAACAGCATTACCCGGGAACACAGCGTTTTTTTAAAACAGCGGGCCCAGATCACCAGGCAGCAGCAGCGGATCGCCGATCTCCTCATAGACCGGAAGAACTCGGGCAAGGCCGCCGCGCAGAGGAAGGGCAGCTACCCTGTTGAAACGGAAAAAGAGCTTATCGAAGTGGTGAAAAACGGCAACCGGGAACAGGCAAAGCGTATCCTCAACATACTCCTGGGGGAAATTTTCTCTTTTGCCGACGGCAATATGGACACTATCCGGGCCCGGCTTTTTGAGCTGGTGGCCTTTTTCTCCCGGGCCGCGGTCGAATCCGGGGCTCCGGTAGAAGCCGTTAACGGGACGGTCGAAGGATCCTTCAGGATGTTCGGCAAGGATACGGGCTTCGAGGAACTCTGTTTCCTGGCGGGAGAGGCCATGGAGGCCTTCATCGGCGCCCTGTCCTTTGAGGGCGGCAGGCAGAAACGATCGCGCCACCTTGCCAGGGCGGTGGAGTATATCGGGGAACACTACGCCGATGACATCACCCTCCATTCGGTGGCGGGCGCCGTATACATCAGCGAATTCTACCTGAGCCACCTGTTCCGCAAGGAGATGGACACCACCTTTTCTGATTATGTCAGCCGGGTACGGATAGACAGGGCCAAGACCATCCTGAAAAAAGCCCTGGATATCAGGATCCAGGAGCTTTCCGAAATTGTGGGATTTAACGACGCGAACTACTTTGCCAAATCCTTCAAGAAACTTACCGGACAAAGCCCCCGGGAGTACCAGGCGTCTTTCATTCGTAGCGAAGGGTTTGATACCCAGGAGCCCGGAGGCAGGGGCGATCAGCCCGGGGGCCAGCCCAGCGGACGGCCGCCCAGGACATGGCAGTGGATATGATCCACCGTCTGCCCGCCGTCCGCTTTGCAGTTGATCACGAAGCGCGCGCCCCGCTCGGCGCAGCCCTGCTCCGCCGCCAGTTCCTGGGCCTTGTAGAGGAGCCGCCCCAGGAGGGCCTCGCCGCCCTTTTCCAGTTCCATCACATTGGGGATGTGCCGCTTGGGGATCACCAGAAAATGTACCGGGGCCTGGGGGTTTGCATCGTGAAAGGCCAGGGTTTCCCCGTCCTCGTAGATTTTTTTGGCGGGTATTTCGCCCTTCACGATCTTACAGAAGATACAGTCTGCCATTTTACTACACTCCCGCATTTTATTAGAGTTGAACTTGTTCCAAAACCCGGCTGGTTCTTGAACAAGCCTAAGGTAAAATTGCCGGGCTATCGGTTCGTGCCTGCCCGTAAAGCTTGCCGCCTAGCGGCCGGGCTCTAATTCCCCCCGGCAAGGTGTTCGATTAATATCTTCGCGCCCACGATAATGAGCATCAGGCCTCCGGCAAGGCCGGCCCACTTCTCGAAGATCTTCCCCAGCCGGCGGCCGAACTCGAAGCCGATCATGCAGCACAGGAAAGTTACCACGCCGATGATAGAAGCGTTGCGCCATATCCCCTGGTCGAGGAGGCTGAAGGATACCCCCACCGCCAGGGCGTCTATGCTGGTGGCTATAGAGACGGCCAGGAGCGGCCCCATGCTGCGGATATCCGCGATCCTGTCCCGCCCTTCCCCCTTATCCGCCGGGGATTCGCCGGGCTGGGGGGGATTCCCCGCGGCCTTCTTGCCGGAGCGCAGGGATTCCAGCGCCATCTTTCCGCCGATAAAACTCAGGAGGGCGAAAACCACCCAATGGTCAAAGGGGTTGATGTAAGAGGCGAAGGCGCTTCCCAGAAACCAGCCCGCTACGGGCATGAGGAACTGGAAGAGGCCGAAGAAGAAACTGGAGCGCAGCGCGTAAAAAAACTTGAGCCCGGGGATGGCGATGCCGGAACCGACGGAAATGGCAAAGGCGTCCATGGAAAGGGAAAAACCGATAAGCACGACGGGGATCAGCTCCGTAAAGTAACGCGCCACCGGATCTACCGCCGCCCCGGTCTGGAAAAAGCGCCGCCGGCCCGCTTGTTCACCGTGATCTGATACAAAAAAAGCTCCATAAGCAGGGTTTCCAGCGGGCCGCCCCCGGAACGGACGCGGATATCGTATTCCGCGGCAAGGGCAAGCAGCCGATCCGCCCCGCCGGGCCCGTAAAGCCGGCGGGCCTCGGCAAAGTCCGCCCTGGCCTTGGGATGGCTAAATCCCGCCTGGCGGAGCGCCCCGTCGCTCAGGTTCCCCGAATCCGCCAGGGCCTCGTAGTCCCGGAGCTTGCGGAAACTGCTGACGAGCCCGCTCAGGATACGCACCGGCTCCTCCTTCGCCCCCAGCAGGCTGTGCAGGGACTCAAGGCTCTTGGAAAGATCCCCCCAGGCGATGCGTGAAAAAAGGGTAAAGGCCGATTCCTCCCGGCTGTGGGAGAGCCAGTCCTCCACGTCCGCCGCGCTGAGGGTTCTGTTTTTCCCTAGAAAGAGGATCAGCCGGGAACATTCCCGGCCCAGAGCCTCGGTATTGTTTTCCACCATTTCGAGGATCGCCGCCACCCCCTCCTCGTCTATCCGGCAGCCTTCCCGGCGGAAAAAATCACGAACCCATTCGGTCTTTTGGTTTTCAAAAAGTTCCCAGAAAACCCGCCGCCGCCGGGGAGGGGGAACCGCGTCTTCCAGGGACTTTGCCGCGCGGGACTCGTCCGAAACAAGGATCAGCACAGTCCGGGGCTGGGGGAATTTCAGGCAGGAGCTGAAAAGCCTTATGTCCTCTTTTTCCTTTTCCTTGATGGCTTCGGCGTTTTTGACGATAAAGAGCCGGGTATCGGCAAAGAGCGAACCGTTACGCAGCACATCGGCGATAGCGGCGGCCGGGGTTTCCCCGGCGTAGAAGACCGTTTCCTCAGCCGGAACGCCGTTAGCGGCAAGATCCCGGCGTATATCGGCAATGGCGTCCGCTTTCTTCCCCCTTTCGGGGCCCAGAAAGAGAAAACAGCATCCCTCTTCGATTTCTTTGGCGGAAAGGCCCGCCGGGGCGTTTACCGCCATGGGCGATTAATAACTGCGGATGATATGGGCAAGCCGTCCCAGAAGCCGTATATTCTGGCTGTAGATGGGAGGATAACCGGGGTTCTCTGCCTGAAGCTTCACCCGCTTGCTTTCCCTGAAGAAACGCTTAAGGGTAACCGCCTCGTCCACCACGGCCACCACGATCTCCCCGTTCTTCGCGATGGACTGCTTTTCGATTACCGCCGTATCCCCGTCCATGATGCCCGCGCCGACCATGGAATCCCCCCGCACCTTAAGGGCGAAGTACTTCCGGTTTTTTTTCAACAGGGCGTCGTTTATCTGAACGGCCCCGTCCCAGTTCTCTTCCGACAGAATGGGAACCCCGGCGGCAACGGTTCCCAGGAGGGGAATTTCCACCAGCCGGTTCAGGCTGGTTCGCCCTTCCCCAACCAGTTCCATGGTTCGGGAACGCTTGTCCTCCTGCTTCAGCACCCCTTTCCTCTTCAGGGCGGTTACATGATCGTGGGCGCCCTTTACAGAGATAGAGAAGAAGTCCCCTATCTCCCGTATAGTAGGGGGATAATTGTGCTGGTTGATGTATCCGGCGATAAAAGACAACACTTCCTTTTGGCGTTGGGTAAGCTCTTTCATCGGTTCAATCCTTTCCGCCCGATCCGTTTAGGGCGACATTAAATTTTCGTATTTTCGCGTGGAGGTTACTGGGGTACACGCCGATAGCCTCCGCAGTACGAGTTACTATACCACGGTTCCGGGAAAGTTGGAATTCCAGGTAAACCTTCTCAAAGGCCTCTTTCGCCTCGTTGTACTTCATCTCAAAAATATTTGCGGGAAAGATATCCCCCGCCCCCGCGCTTTCCGCCGGAGGCGCCCCGCCGCCGAAAAGCTCCGGGGTCTTAAGCAAGAGGCCCCGTAATTCCTTTTCACCGAGGCTGCTGCCAGTATACATCACTCCAATCCGTTCCGCCAGATTCCTCAGCTCCCGGATGTTCCCGGGCCAGGAGTAAGCGGCAAGGAAGTCCAGCGCCTCCGCGGTGAATTCCGCCGTCCCGTCCCCCAGATCCTTAAGAAAGTGCCTGAGCAGCAAGGGCACGTCTTCGGGCCTTTCCCGCAGCGGGGGGATATGGATGGGGATAACGTTCAGGCGGAAAAAAAGATCCTGCCGGAACCGGCCCGCCTCACATTCCTTTACCAGATCCTTGTTGCTTGCCGCCAGGATACGCACGTCGGTCTCGATGGTCGTTTCCCCCCCCAGCCGCTCGATTTTCTGCTCCTGTATGGCCCGCAGCACTTTGGCCTGGGCGGAAAGGGACATGTCCCCAATCTCGTCCAGAAAGAGGGTTCCCCCGCGGGCCAGCTCGAAACGGCCCTTGCGGGAGGAAACCGCATCGGTAAAGGCCCCCTTTTCGTGGCCGAACAGCTCGCTTTCGATGAGGGTTTCGGGAATGGCGGCGCAGTTCACCTCCACAAAAGCCCGGCCGGCCCGGGAAGAAGCGTTGTGGATGGCCCGGGCCACCAGTTCCTTTCCGGTTCCGTTCTCCCCGCTGATGAGGATCCGGGCCTCGCTGGCGGCAGCCTGCCGGATAAGGGTGCGGACTGTCTCTATGCCCTGGCTGATCCCGATAATTTCGTCCTTCAGGAAGGCCTTGTTCCGCCTCAGGTTCCGGTTCTCCTTCCGCAGCTTCTGCATTTCCAGCGCGTTGCGGCAGAGGGTCAGCACCTTGTCCAGGGAAAGGGGTTTCTCCAGAAAATCGAAGGCCCCAAGCTTTACCGCCCGGACGGCCATGTCTATGCTGGCGTGGCCGGAGATAACCACCACCTCAAGTTCGGGCCAGTCCTTGCGGATCCGCTCCAGAGCCTCCATCCCTCCCAGTTTGGGGAGCAGCACGTCAAGGAAAACCAGATCCACCGCTTCCCGATCCAGTATCTCAAGCCCCAGGATCGCGTCTTCCGCCGCCAGGACATGGTAAGCTTCGTCCTCCAGGATAGACGCGAGCGTCTGCCGGATTCCCGCCTCGTCATCAATAATCAGGATAAGCGCCATTACTCCCCGCCCCCCGCCGGGCTTCCCTTTTCCGGAACATCTATAGGCAGATCGATAAAGAAAGTCGTCCCCGCCCCTTCCGCGGAATTAAACCAGATCGCTCCGCCGTGATCGTTAATTATCCGTTCCACAATGGGAAGTCCCAGGCCGGTACCGCTTTCCTTGGTGGTAAAATAGGGGGTAAAGACAAGAGGGGCGTCTTGATCTGAAATACCCTTCCCGGTATCCCTAAAGCTTACCCTACAATAGCGGCTCTCCCGTTTTTGCACAAGATCCGTGCGGATCTCGATAAGGCCGCTGCCGTTCATGGCGTCGATGGCGTTGACGATCAGGTTGGTCAGCACCTGGCCCAGCCGGTGCCGGTCGATCCTGACGGAAATGCCGGCCTCCACATGTTCGATATCGAAGCGGATTCCCGGGTGGGAGCCTCCGTAGGGGCTCAGGGTCTCTTCCGCCGCCTCCCGGAAGTTGGTCCAGGCCTTGGAAGGCTCCGTGGGGCGGGAAAGGGTGCGGAATTCGTTGAGCAGGGTGGAGAGCCCCTCCACCTCCCGGAGGATTGCCAGCATGGAGCTTTCCAGAATCTCCCCTATCCGCTCCGGTTCGTTCTGCCAGCGCCGCAAGACCCTTTCCGCGGAAAGCTTTATCGGGGTAAGGGGATTCTTGATCTCGTGGGCAAGCTGCTGGGCCATGTTCTGCCAAATGGAAATTTTTTCCGACCTGACCAGGGCGGCCCGGGACTTTTCCAGATCCTGCACCATGGAGTTGAAGGAACGGATCAGTACCCCCAGCTCGTCCCCCCGGCGGGCGAGGATCTGAATGGAAAAATCCCCCTCCGCCACCCGGCGGGTCGCCTCGGTAAGCTCGACCAGGGGCTGGGTTACCCGGCGGGTAAAAGAAATGGCGATAATCGCCGTCATCAGCAGGGTGGGGAAGAAGAAGACCCCGTAGTAGAAGATCAGCAGGGGCCGCATATTGTTCCGGATGGAGTCGATGATCTCGAAATGGGCAATCTCGTTTTCAATCGCCCCGTAGCCCTGATCGAAACCCTCCCCCAGGCTGTAGGTGATGATCCGGAGAACATCCCCCCGGGGGTACTCCCGGGGGTAAAGGGCGTAACGGACAAGGCCCTCGTCCCTGGGCATCTCCCGGCTGGCGGAACCGGGCTGCGGTACCGGCGGGCCGGAAAGCTGGCGGGCCTCGTCCCCCGCGAAGGCCACGCTTTCCCAGGCGCCGTCCGGGTTCTGCCGGAAATCCTGCAGCGCCAGCACCTCCTGGGGCAGGGGCGGCGCGGGGGAAGCCCCGCCCCTCATCCAGGGGCTAAAATCGGTCTCCCGGACTAACCTTTCCAGTTTTTCCATACGCAGGGAAAAGGTATCCATGGCGAAATCGTGGGCCGCCGCCGCCGCGGAGGCGGCGTCAATGCTCCGCCAGAAATCGGTCAGCTCCTTTACCGCCAGGGTGGTAACGATAGCCGAAGGGGCGGCGGCAAAGGCCACAATGACAATAAAGTAGGCCAAAAGCCGGATCTTAAACTTGCTCCCGATCCGGCGGGCCGCCACGTCCCGGAGGAGGTTCGCCACCGAAATAGCCAGAAACACCAGCAGCACCGCCGGAATGGTATAAAAAACGATCCGGTTAAGGGCGCCGGGGATCTGGCCGTTTTCCAGGGTGGCGGAAAAAAAAGTCCGGGAAAAAACCACGGTGAGCAGGCAAAGCAGCACATAGATGAGTACCAGGCCCCGGACATTGATCACCGAAGGCTTCGGGCGCGTTTTAAGGCTTTTCAATCTTCCTCAAACTTCGATTCGAAAAGGCGGACCAGCGTATCCACCGCCTCCTGTTCGTCTTCACCCTCGGCGCTGATCTTAAGCTCCGTACCGAAACCCGCGTTCAGCGTGATAATTCCCATTATGGATTTGGCGTTTATCTTTTCGTTCTCCTTTTCGAAGTATATATCGCATTTAAAATCCTTGGTCGTCTGTACCAGCAGCGCCGAGGGCCTCGCGTGGATACCCGCCCTGTTTAACACCTTTACCATCTTTTCTGTCATAAGAGATCCTTGTAAGCTTCCCCGCGGTATGCCGCGTTTCGGCTGTTCAGATAATATCCTCGGCGCCGTAGTATACCGAGCGGGCGTTGTCGCTCTCAATCCATTTCAGGATGTTCTGGTTAAATTCCTTGGCGGCGTTGTAGCCCATCTTTTTAAGCCGCTCGTTCATCGCCGCGGTTTCAATGATAATGGGGATGTTCCGGCCCGGTTTTACGGGGATCTCCAGCTTGGGGACGCTTACCCCCAGTATCTCCGTGGTCTGATCCTCTATACCCAGCCGATCGTAGTTCTTTTTAGTGTCCCATTCCTCCAGCATCACCACCAGTTCTATCTGGGCCCGATCCCGGATAGCCCCCACGCCGAACAGGTGGGTTATGTTGATGATCCCCGGCCCCCGAATTTCCATGTGGTGGCCGATGATCTTGTTCGCCCCGGTTCCCATCAGGATGTTTCCGTTGGCGCAGTGGATGTCCACCAGATCGTCCGCCACCAGCCGGTGGCCGTGGTGGATAAGCTCCAGGGCCGTCTCGCTTTTCCCCACCCCCGAGCCTCCCAGGAGCAGGATCCCCAGGCCGTAAACTTCCACCAGGACTCCGTGGATCTTCTGCCGGGGGGCGAAGATCTCGTTCAGTATCCGCAGGGCGCGGGCGGAAAATTCCGCGGAAGACAGATCGGTTTGCAGGATGGGGCACTGGGCCCTTTCGGCCTCCTCGAACAGAAAAGACGTGGGTTCAAAATTGTTGGTAAAGATGCAGCAGGGGATACGGTAGGAAAACATCCGTTTGATATTTTCGGGCTTTCCCTCCCGCTCGAGCATCCTCAGGCAGGCGGTTTCCCCCTGTCCGAAGAGCTGCACCCGCTGGTGGGCGAAAAATTCGTAAAAACCCAGCAAAGCCTGGCCCGGCCGGTTTAACTCGGGGCTGCTTATCTCCCGGCTCAGACCCTTCCTCCCGCCGATGCACTGCAAATTCAGGGAATTATGTTCTTTCAGTTCCAGATTAAGGAGATCCAGAACGGTAAAACACTTATCGGACATGGGCTAATTGTAGAACAAGGGCATTGATCTGGCAAGTAAGCCGCAATTCCCGGCAGCAGTTTAATATCTAAGCACGGAAGACCGCGAATGCTGCCTTGTTCAAGACCGCTTGACATATTATTTTTTTTCCCGCATATTCGTGAAATATTTCACGGACGGCGCTTTGCCGCTGTCGGAAAGGGTGTATTTTGGAGCATATTCCCGGCCCCGCAAGAGAGAGGCTTCTCCGCTTAATGCGGATTTTGGAGGATTCCGGTAAGGGGCATTTGACCTCGGCCCAGATCGAAGGGCTTACCGGCTGGCCGAGCCACACGATACGCAAGGATATCTCCTTTCTGGGGATCCGCGCTTCCGGCGGGGAAGCGGAAGGGGCCGGGGGGCCCGGCGGCAAGGCCGGTTCCCAGGGAGGCTATTCCCCGGCGCTTCTGGCCCCGGCGATCCGGAAGGCCCTTTCCCTGGATCGCCGCCGGAAATTCTGCATCCTGGGCCTGGGCCGCCTGGGATCGGCCTACCTGGGCCTGGGGGCGGAGGGGGTTTTTGAGCCCGCCGGAGCCTTTGAACTGGTCGCGGGTTTCGATATCAGCGTAAACCGGGTGGAGATTCTCAGATCCCCGGTTCCCCTCTACCCGGCCTACAAGATGGGAGAGGTGATCGGCCGTTTCGGGATCGAGATTGCCCTGCTCTGCGTCCCCCCGGAGGCGGCCCAGGGTGCCGCGGAAAAGCTGGCCGCCGCCGGTATCCGGGGCATCCTCAACTTCGCGCCCCTGGCCCTTATGCTGCCCCCGGAAATCGCCGTGCGCAATGTGTACCTGGAAGACGAACTTTGCGCCCTGGCGATCCACATGAGTACATAAACGGCCCAAGGCCGTTTCAAGGAGTGATATATGCGTGTGTACAACTTTTCCCCTGGGCCTTCGGTCCTACCCCTACCGGTTCTGGAGCGGGCCGCCGGAGAGATGATCGACGCCAACGGGTCCGGACAGTCGGTGATGGAGATGAGCCACCGGTCCGGGGACTTCAAATCTATTATCGAGAAAACCGAGGCCCTGCTCCGGGAGCTTATGGGGATCCCCCCCAACTACAAGGTCCTCTTCCTCCAGGGGGGTGCTTCGCTCCAGTTCTCCATGA
>JAIRRU010000002.1 GCA_031255815.1 Treponema sp.
GGGGCAAAGTGCGACATCGGCCGCCTGCAGCTCCTCTTTGGGGCAAAGATCCCGGTAGCGGTGCAGGATCCCTCCTACCCGGTCTATGTGGACGGTTCGGTGCTGATAGGCGCGGCGGGGGGCTGGGCGGGAACCGGCTACCAAGGCATCGTGTACCTGCCCTGTACGGCGGAGAACGACTACTTCCCCGATCTTTCCCCCCTTCCCCGGGACGGGATCCTCTACTTCTGCTCCCCCAACAACCCCACCGGGGCAACGGCCGGCCGGGGGCAGCTTGAGGCCCTGGTAAAGGCCGCCCGGGAAAAGGGCGTTCTCATCGTCTTTGACGCGGCCTACGCGGAGTACATCCGGGACCCGGCCCTGCCGAAATCGATCTTCGAAATAGAGGGGGCCAGGGAATGTGCCGTGGAGGTAAATTCCTTCTCCAAACCCGCTGGCTTTACCGGGGTGCGCCTGGGCTGGACGGTGGTTCCCAAGGAGCTTACATATTCGGGCGGGGAGAGCGTCAACGCCGACTGGACGCGGCTTACCGGGACTATCTTCAACGGCGCTTCCAACATCGCCCAGGCGGGCGCGCTGGCGGCGCTGGACAACGAAGGGCTCAGGGAGATACGGGAACTCTGCGATTTCTACCTGGGGAACGCCGCCCTGATCCGAAGCGCCCTGCAAAAACTGGGAGTAGCCTGCGCGGGCGGGGACAACTCCCCCTACATCTGGGCCCATTTCCCCGGCCGGGACAGCTGGGAGGTGTTCAACCGGATCCTGGAGAATTGCTACGTGCTCACCACCCCCGGATCGGGCTTCGGCCCCGCGGGGGAAGGCTTTATCCGCTTCAGTTCCTTCGGGCACCGCTCCGATGTGGAGGAAGCCTGCGGGAGGCTCCCGAAGATCGGGCGGTTTTTTCCTTGACAAGGGAAAAAAAACTGGTATCATAAGAATTCTTTGGTTTTATGCGCGAAGCGCGGCAAACTGGAGGGAGGATACACGTTTAGTATGGGAAAAAGTTCCAAGACAGGGGCGCCGCCCGCCGCTAATTTAACGGGGAACAGCAAGCGGGGGGATGCGCCGGTTCAAGAGCCCGCCGGCTCCCGGGAGGATTCCCGCGAGAGGAAGGCCAAGGCCCGCAGGATCTTGCTGCGGGATATAACGCGGGATCGCCAGCTCTACCTCCTTTTGGTTCTCCCGCTCCTGTGGGTCGCCGTGTTCAGATACGGCCCCATGTACGGCCTCCAGATTGCCTTTAAAGACTACATCATGCGGGACGGGTTCTGGGGCAGCAAATGGGCGGGGCTTAAGTATTTCAAAACCTTTACCAGTTCCTATTACTTCCCCCGGCTCATCGGCAACACCATCGGCGTCAGCCTCTACTCCATGATCGCCGGTTTCTTCCCCCCCATCCTTCTCGCCATCGCCTTTAACGAGTGCCGCATCAACTTCATGAAGAAGTCCATACAGCTTATCACCTACGCCCCCCATTTTCTCTCCACCGTGGTGGTGGTGGGGATCATCACCCAGGTTCTTTCCACCAACGGCATCGTCAATACCTTTATCACGGCCCTGGGGGGCAGCCGCGTTACCTTTCTGGGGGAGGCGGGGCTCTTTAAGTCGATCTACGTGTGGAGCGGGGTCTGGCAGGGGGTGGGCTACAATTCCATCATCTACCTGGCGGCCCTGGCGGGGATCAACCCGGAGCTGCAGGAGGTGGCCTACATCGACGGGGCGAATATCTGGCAGCGGATCTGGCATGTGGACATTCCGGGGATTCTGCCCACCGCGATAATCCTGCTCATCGTGAACACGGCGGGGCTGCTGAACGTGGGTTTCGAGAAGGTGTACCTGTTGCAGAACCCCCTCAACATGAGCGCGTCCGACGTAATTTCCACCTACACCTACCGCATGGGCCTGGTGGATATGAACTACAGCCTGGCTACGGCGGTGGGCCTGTTCCAGTCGCTTATTTCCTTCGCCTTTATGATCATGGTTAACCAGATAGCCAAGAAGCTGAGCGAAACGAGTCTGTGGTAAAGGGGGCGGTATGCTGAACAGCCGGAAGATGCGCCTGAGCGCCAGCGACAAGGCTTTTTATATTGCCGATTACAGCTTACTGATATTCTGCGGCATCGTCGTGCTGCTGCCGCTGCTGAACGTTTTTTCCCAGGCCCTGTCCGATCCCAGCTCGGTGCTGGCGGGGCGGGTGCTGTTCTGGCCCCGGAATTTCACCCTGGATACGCTAAAGCTCATCCTGCGCAACCCGAATATCAAGACGGGGTATCTGAACACCTTATTCTACGCCTCGGTGGGGACGGTGTTAAACCTGACGATGACGGTGGCCTGCGCGTACCCCCTGTCGCGGGTTACCCTGCGGGGGCGGAACGCCATTATGCTGATATTCACGTTTACCATGATGTTCGGCGGGGGGATGATACCGACCTACATCCTGATAAAGGATCTGGGGCTGATAGACACGCGCTGGGTAATGATAGTGCCGGGCGCGATGACGGTATGGAACATGATACTGGCGCGGACTTTTTTTCAGAACACCATACCCAAGGAGATGTACGAATCGGCTGAGCTGGACGGGGCGGGCCATATCCGGGTTCTGGCTTCAATTGTGCTGCCCCTGTCCTCGTCGATATTGGCGGTGCTGACGCTGTTCTACGCGGTGGGGCACTGGAACTCGTATTTTGACGCGATGATGTACCTGCGCTCCCAAAGGCTGTTCAACATTCAGCTGATACTGCGGAACGCGATAGCGAATATCCAGAATTTGCTTAACCAGTCGGATAATCTGGGAGCCCTGGAACAGACCATGGCTTTCGCGGAGGCGAGCAAGTACGCGATCATCGTTGTATCTATGGTACCGGTATTGGTCATTTATCCCTTTGTGCAGAAACACTTCATCAAAGGGATCATGATAGGGGCCCTTAAGGGCTGAATTTCTTGAGGAGGATCCAGATATGAACAGGAACGCGAAGAGGGCGGCCATCGTATTAGTGATGGCCGCGGTTTTGTTGCAGGCTTTGTGGGCGGGGGGCAGGCAGTCCGCACCGTCCGGGGGCGCGGCGGATCGGAATAATTTGAACGCGCTGGGCACTTTCCCCCTGGTAAAGGAGAAAGAAACCATCACCGTTATGACCGGGATGGATACCACCTACTTTAACGGCGGCACCAACTGGTTTAGCAAGTACTACGAAGACAAGACAAATGTCCGGGTAAACTGGGTTATCGCTTCCCCGGATCAGTTCAAGGAACGGGTCAACCTGGCCCTGGCCAGCTCGGAGCCGATTGATTTCATCGCCGCCACCAATTCATCCATACTTTCTTTCAGCATGACGGAGTTTCTGAAATTCGCCGAGCAGAAGGTCGTATTGCCCCTCAATTCCCTGATCGAATCGGATTCCGTATACCTCAAGCAGCGCTTGAACGAGGTGCCCCTCTGGAGGGAATTCCTTACCCAGCCCGACGGCAACATCTACGCATACCCCACCCTGAACGACTGCTACCACTGCAAGTACTACGGCAAAATGTGGGTGAACAAGGAATTCCTCAAAAACCTGAACCTGAAGACCCCTACTACCACGGAAGAATTCCGCCAGATGCTCCTGGCCTTCAAGAACCAGGACGCCAACGGCAACGGCGATCCCAACGATGAAATACCGATGATGGGAGCGGTTCATGATTTCTTTACCAATATCGACACCTACCTGATATCGGCGTTCATTTACGACGACGGCAAAGACCGGCTCTTTATCGACAACGGGAAGGTGGTCGCCGCCTTCACCCAGCCTGAATTTCAGGAGGGGCTCCGTTACCTCAACCGGCTCTTTCAGGACGGCCTTGTTGAAAAAGACACCTTTACCGTTAACCGGAATGTCCGCCACCAGCTTAACAGCACTAAATACGAGTCCATAATCGGCGCCATGCCCAACCACCACCACGGGAATCTGGGAAACCGCGAAGATTACCAGCAGACCGGCCAGCCGGTGCGCTGGATTGACTACGAACCCATCCCCCCTCTGAAAGGGCCCAGGGGAGTACAGGTAACCCGTTACGACTATTACCAGCAGTTTATGTATACCGAGAACGGCAGTATGATTCCCGCTACCAGCAAGAATCCGGCTCTGGTTGTACGCTTCCTGGACTGGTTCTTTACCGACGAGGGGAATACCATGCTGCGTTACGGTGAAAAAAACGTCGGCTGGGCCGATCCGGATCCGGGAGCCACCGGCCCCGACGGAAGCCCCGCGAAGATAAAAGCCCTCGTTATAAGCCCGTCCAATCCCTATTACAACAATCTGGTCTGGGGCCCGCTGTTCCCCAATTTTGCCAGCAACGCTTTCCGGAACCTTCTGGAGGCGGCCTCAGACATGGTGGCCCCGGACGGCAGCGGAGTCGAGCGCTTCCTGGAAATAAAATCCAGGGATAATTACGCTCCCTACGCCCAGGACATCAACAAACTGGTGCCCCCCATGTACTACTCCGCGGACGACACCCTCGAAATGACCACCATGGCGACCAACATCAACACCTACGTTGAGGAAAGCATCGCTAAGTTTACGGTGGGCGACCTGAACATCGACCGGGACTGGGCTGCCTTCCAGGCCAACCTGAGGAACCTGGGGCTCGACCGCTACCTGCAGATTGTGCAGAACACCTACGACAAGAGCGCCTTTGCGAAAAGGTAAACCCTAAAAACGCTGCCCCTTCCCCAGGCGGGAAGGGGTATTTTTTTGCAGCCGGAGAATATATGCGGAACATCATAAAACTTGGCCATCCCGCATCTGACTGGACGGAGGGGCTTCCCCTGGGGAACGGGAGGCTCGGTGCCATGGTGCAGGGGCAGCTCGCCGAAGAAGCCCTCCTGATCAACGAGGAGACCATGTACTACGGCGGCCCCAGGGGGCGGCAGAACCCCGATACCGCCAAACAGCTCGGCGCCCTGCGGGATCTGCTCTTCGCCGGAAAAGCGGAAGAGGCGGAGTTTCTGGCCAGGGCCGCCATGACCGGGACGCCCCGGTATCTGGGGCCTTTTCAGCCCGCCGGTTTCTTCAGAATTTCGTATTTCAAACATAACGGGAACGTATCCGAATATTCGCGGGTTCTGGACATCGACAAGGCCCTTGCCTCCCTGTCCTACACGATGGACGGGGCCCGGTACAAGCGGGAATATTTTACCGCCCTGGGAACCAACGTGTTCGCCGTCCGCATAAGCGCGGAAGCCCCCCTGAGCCTTCAGGCGAATCTGAACCGGCGGCCCTTCGAGGAACACACCGGGAAAATAGACGCTAAGACCATCGGTATCTGGGGGAGCCTGGGGGAGGGCGGCCCCCGGTACTTCGGCTGCGCCCGGGCCCTCGCGGCGGGCGGATCCTGCGCCCTTATCGGGGACAGCCTGGTGATACGGGACGCGGAAACCATTGTTTTTCTGGTGACCTTTTCCACCGATTACCTTTACAACGGCAACTACCGCGCGGAGGCCCTCTGCACGCTGGACGAGGCCGAAGGGAAGGGCTGGGAGGCTTTGAAAAACGAACACACCGGTATCTACCGCGGCCTGTACGACAGGGTTCAGCTTAGCCTGAATGACGCGGCGGCCCCGGAGGAGCCCACGGACGCGCTGCTCAAAAAACTTAAAGAAGGCGGCAACGGGGATTACCTGTGCGCGCTGGGTTTCAATATGGGCCGCTACCTGCTCATTTCCAGTTCCTACAACTGCCGGACGCCGGCGAATCTGCAGGGAATCTGGAACGGAAGCTATACGCCGCCCTGGGAAAGCGTGTTCACCATCAACATCAATCTCCAGATGAACTACTGGCCCGCGGAACTCTGCAATCTTCCCGAATGTACGGCCCCGCTTTTCGATCTGGTGGATCTGATGGTGCGGCGGGGAAAGGAGACGGCCAAAAACCTCTACGGCTGCCGGGGCTTTGCGGCCCACCACAATACGGATATCTGGGGGGACACAGACCCTACCGGCTTTTTCGGTTCCAGCCCCTTCTGGGTCATGGGAGGGGCCTGGCTTGCCCTGCACCTGTACGAGCATTACCGTTTTACCGGGGACAGGGAATTCCTCAGGGCCCGGGCCTTCCCGGTTCTGGAACAGGCCCTGCTCTTTTTCCGGGATTACCTGACGGAGGGCGAAAAGGGGGTGTTCCATACCGGGCCCTCGGTGTCTCCTGAGAACACCTATATCACCGCGGACGGGCAGAGCGCGGCCCTCTGCATGTCCCCGGCTATGGACAGGCAGATCCTGAGGGAGCTGTATAAGTCCTACGCCGCCGCCTCTGACGAGCTTGGCCGGGGGCAGGAACTCCGGCGGGAAATGGAAGCCATGGTCAGCCGCCTGCCGGAACTGAAGCTGACCGGGGACGGCCGTATCAGGGAATGGCTTGAGGATTACGGGGAAAAGGAACCGGGGCACCGGCACATGTCGCATCTTTTTGCCCTGCATCCGGGCTCCCAGATCACGGAAGAGACGCCGGAGCTGTTCAGGGCGGCGGAAAAGACCCTGGCCTGCCGGATACAAAACGGCAGCGGCCATACGGGCTGGAGCGCCGCCTGGGTGATCAACCATTGGGCCCGGCTCAAGAACGGCAACCGGGCCTACGCCCATCTCAGGGATCTGCTTGCGGGAAAAACCATAGAAAACATGCTGAACGTCCATCCCCCCTTCCAGATCGACGGGAGTTTCGGCCTTACCGCGGGGCTGGCGGAGATGCTGCTACAGTCCCACGGGGATTGCTGCGAACTCTTACCTGCCCTGCCCGACGGGTGGAAGAAGGGAAGGGTCTCCGGCCTGCGCCTGCGGGGCGGTATAAGCGCGGAAATTTCCTGGCAGGACGGGAAGCTCGCCCGGGCAGTCCTGACGGCGGACAAGGACACCCGGGCCAGGGTAAAGTACGGGGATAAAACGGTAAGCCTCTCTCTCCCGGGGGGTATCCCCCAAGAGCTTAGCGGGCTGAGGGATCCCTGACGGGCCGGGAAGGCCCCAGGGTAATTTTGTTTTTCCAGAAGATGCCGCCAAGCTTTTTCAATTTCCCCTCCCCTATCAGGAAGCTGATACAGCGCCGGGCTTCTTCCCCTGACCAGCGGATGTTTTCCGCCCGGCTTAGCACAGCGGCGGCCTCGTCAATCGTGTAGGCCCGTTTGTTTCTGCGGAAAAAGCCCGCGAGGCTCGCTTCCTCCCGCAGTTCCGGCCGGGCCTCTTTTTCGCAGACATCGCAGCAGGGCGACTGCGGGCTTTCGGCGCTGCCCTGGTAGTCAAGCAGCTTTAAGAGCGCCTCCCTCCGGCAACGGCCCGTATCCCGCGCATAGTCCAGCAATCCGGTAAGGCGCAGCCGTCCGGCTTCCGATTCGATCCTTTTCAGGCTTCCCTGGTCGTCGGGCCCCCAGAGCAGCACCGCTTTTGACTGGAGCCCGTCCCTGCCCGCCCGGCCCGATTCCTGGAGGTACGCCTCCACGGAAGGGGAACAGTCCCGGTGTATGACCGTGCGGATATCCGCCTTGTCCACGCCCATGCCGTAGGCGCAGGTTGAAACGAGCACCCCTTCGGGGTTGTGGAAAAACCAGCCTTCTACCTCCTTCTTTTCCTCCCGGCTCAGCCCGGCGTGGTAGAAGCGGATCTCCCGGCACCAGGCTGCTTCCAGATCCGCACATTCGTTTCTCAGGTAGCGGGCGAGTTTTTCCGTCCCCGGCCGGGAGGAGCAGAACACGATGGCGGGCCGCTGGTTTTTCAGCAGCAGATCCCTTACCGCCAGATCCCTGGCTATGCAGCCCTGGGCGCAGTAAGTAATGTTACTGCGATCCGGGTTCCCCACGATCCGGCGGATCCCCTCCCCGCCGAAGATGTACTTCCCTATTTTCTCCAGTACCGGGGCGCTGGCGGTGGCGGTAAAGGCGGTTACCACCGGCGATCCGGCGGCCTCTATGATCCGGCCGATTTCAAGGTAGCTTGGCCTGAAACTCTCGCCCCATTCGCTGACACAGTGGGCCTCGTCAATAACGGTGTGAACAATCTTCAAACTCTTCAGCCGGGCCATTACCTGGGGGCTTAGCAGCACTTCCGGGTTGGCGATGATAAATTTGCTCTGGCCGGAACGCAGCTTTTCCCAAACGGCCTCTCTTTCCTCCCGGCCCTGCCCGCCCCGGAGGGTAACAGGGGAAAAGCCCCGCCCCTTTAGGCTCCGCTCCTGATCCGCCATTAAAGACAGGATCGGGTAGATAACCAGCGTCGGGCCCTCCATAAGCATGGCGGGGAGCTGGAAACAGAGGGACTTCCCCGCCCCGGTGGGGAGGATCACAATCTGCCTGCCCAGGGCGGCCCGCTCCTCCCCGGTCTCCGCGGGGCCTTCCCCCTCAGCCTCCGGGGCTCCGGCGCAAGCGGCTCCGCGGCCGTTTCCCGCCTCCCCCGGCCCGGCCCGCTCCGCCTCCCCACCCTCCGGCTCCGGCCAGCACAGGGGAACGCCCGCCCCCTCCGCCGCCTCCAGAATGTTCGCCACTACCAGGCGCTGGTAGGGGAAAAGGTAGGGAAGCCCGAAAAGCCGCCTGAGCGCCGCGTTTAAGGGGTCTCCGCTTCCGGGCCCGCTTAGCTGTTCTTCCGTCATCATCGTCTCCTCCTCCGCGCGCGGAATCAACATACCTCACCCTAAAGCTCCCCCGCGTGATACCCCCCTATAAAGGGCGCGGGGCAGCGGGTTTGGTTTAATCGAAAGGCGGATCTGCTTAAAAAACTGAAGTTTTGGAACAGCCCCCGCGTTTTCTTATCCCCGCCGGTACTTTTACCGATATAGTGAGGTATGAAAAAGCTTTTCGCCGTATTATATATCAGCCTTGCGGGCGCCGGGTTCTGCGCCGCCCAGACGGCCCAGGCGCCGGCGGGCGTTTTCCGCCAGGAAGGCATCGCATCCTGGTACGGAACGGAATTTGACGGCCGGCCTACCGCTTCGGGGGAGGTTTTCAATTCTTCCCTGTACACCGCGGCCCACCCCAGCCTGCCTTTCGGAACCATCCTGACGGTGACCAACCAGCACAACGGCAGAAGGGTCAATGTGAGGGTTAACGACCGGGGCCCCTTCGTTTCCGCCCGGATAATCGACGTTTCCCGCGCCGCGGCGGAACAGCTTGACATGCTGGTAACCGGAACCGCGCCGGTACTGGTAGAAGGGGCAGTGAACTCCGGAGGCGGCAATCCCTACGCCGCGGATCAGAGCCCGTATTCGGCGGGCACAAACGCCGCCGCTATCTCCGGCGGGGGCTGGTCCAACGCGACCTCCCAGGTGATAGCAACCATACCCCCCAGCCCCCAGGATACGGTAGTTATCCAGCAGTACCAGCCCCCGCAGCAGCCCCAGCCGATACAGGCGCCCCCTCCGGTACAGCAGGTGCAGCAGTACCAGCCGGTGCAGCAGCAGGCGGCCCCGGTTCAGCAATACCAGCCGCTCCCGCCCCAGATCATCCATATACCCCAGGCGCCGCAACCGGTACAGCCGCCCCCCGTACAGATCATTACCGCGGAGGCCCCGGTTCTGGCGGTGGCAAAACCCGCTCCGGAACCCAGATCCATAACGGTTCCGGCGGTAATTCCGAACAAGATCTACCGGATACAGGTGGGATCCTTCAAGGTTGCCAGGAACGCGGTGGAAGCCTACGAAAAGCTTAAGAACGCGGGGCTTGCCCCGGTGTATGAACGGAACGGGGAATACTTCCGGGTAGTCCTTTCCGGGATCCGCTCCGAAGACGTGGAATCGGTAGCCAGAAAAATCGGCGCCGCCGGATTCGGCCAGCCCCTGTTCCGCATGGAAAACTGAGGGCCGTAGTCCCGCGCGGCGCTTGTCCGGGCAGGGGCCGGGCCTTTTAAAGCCCGGCGGAAGCTCTAAGCGGCGGCGGGACGGCCTTTTCCCAGAAAGGCCCGGAAAAGGGCGGCGAAACAGCGGAACCAGAGAGGTTCCATCCGTTTCCGGACTAATTTAAGGTTTTTCCTGATAGGCAGGCCCTGGGGGCAGTGGCTTTCGCATTCCCCGCAACCAACGCAGAGGCCGGGACCGGCCTTCTTATCGGCGCTTAGCCCGGTACTGGTAACAAACTGATGCATCCCCGCCACATAGCCGATGGAGAAAGAGGCGTTGTAGGAAGCGAAGCAGCCGGGGATATTGACCCCCTTGGGGCAGGGCATACAGTAGTTGCAGCCCGTACAGGCAAGGCGGCTGGTTCTGTTCAACAGCTCCAGCACCCGGCGGTAAACCTCCCGATCCCTATCCTCCAGCATACCGGCCTGTGCTTCCCCGGCAAGGCGCAGGTTTTCCTCAAGCTGATCCGGCTCCCCCATGCCCGAAAGGGCAAGGGTTACCTCCTCCTGGTCCCAAAGCCAGTTGAGGGCCCAGGCCGCCGGAGAGAGGCCGGGCCGGGCCTTCCTGAATATCTCCGCCGCGGCGGCGGGCAGGCCCTTGGCGAGCCGCCCCCCCAGCAGGGGCTCCATGATCATTACGGGCATCTTTTCGGCGGCCTTCCGCAAGCCCTTCCGCCCGGCCTGGAAATGTTCGCCGGCATAGTTGTACTGGATCTGGCAGAAGTCCCAGGGGTAATCGTCAATAAGCTTAAGAAATTCGTCCTGGCTGCCGTGGTAGGAGAAACCTATCTGCCGGATCCTCCCCTCCCGCTTCTTTTCCGCGATCCAGCCCTCAATCCCCCAGCCCTTCAGCTTCTTCCAGAGTTCTGTATCGGTGATCATATGCATCAGGTAGTAATCGACGCAGCCGCTGCGCAGCCGTTCCAGTTCCCTGTTGAAGTAACGGTCAAAATCCCCGGGGCCTTTCAGCAGAACCAGGGGCAGTTTCGTGGCGAGGTACACCTTCTCCCGAAGCCCGCTTTTTTCGAGAATCGCCCCCAGAGCTTCCTCGCTGCCGGGGTAGAGATAGGCGGTGTCAAAGTAGTTCACTCCCCCCTCCAGCGCCCGGTTTACCAGCTCCTCTGTCCGCTTCATGTCAACGGAACCCAGAGTCCGGGGGAAACGCATACAGCCGAAGCCCAGGACGGACAACCTGTTCCCCGATTTCTTATCAACCCTGTAGCGCATGCCAGTCCCCCGGAATCAGAATCTTTCCCAAAATCCGCCCGGTTCCGGAGCAAGCTTATCCCCTTCGGGAACAGCGCTTCTATGCCAAGCGGGTTTTGGAACAAGCCCAGTATACAGAAAAAAACCGGGAATGTCAGTTTTAGCGCGGGATAAACGCGTAGAAATCGACAACCTCGCCCTGAAGCTCCCCCGTGAACCAGTGCCTTGATTACACCAAAATGTCTGATAGGCTCGCCAGCTTTACCAGGCTGCCGGGAAATTTTGCCATGAACGGCACGAACCACACTAACCTTATACCTAAACTTCCTGAATACCAGAAATCTTGGCAAAGCCAGGGCTATCGGAG
>JAIRRU010000049.1 GCA_031255815.1 Treponema sp.
CGGATCGAAGTGAGCTTCGACGTGCTCTGGGAACGGGAACTGGTACCCTACCGGATGCTGGCAAAGGAAGGGCTTCCCGCGGTGATGAGCGGCCACCTGGCCTTTCCCAACACCCAGGCAGCCGCTACCCCGGCCTCCCTCTCGTCCTGGTTCCTCAAGGATATACTGCGGGATCGGATAGGTTACCAGGGGGTGGTTATCACCGACGATCTGATGATGAACGGGGCTACCATGTCCGCGGGGAGCCTCTCCAGGGCGGCAAAGCAGGCCCTTCTGGCGGGTAACGATATTGTAATGCTCTCCAAGACCCCGAACCTTTGGGATCCTATATGGACGGCCCTGGCCGCCGCGATGGAGGAGGAGGACGAGTTCCGCGAGCGGGTGCGGGACGCGGCCCGGCGGGTACTGGAGCTAAAGTTCGCCTACCTGCGGGGAGAGGGCCACGTGGCCTACATACCGGATCCTTCAAAACTCGACGCGGAGCTGCCCAGCCCGGAGGGAGGGGCCTTCTTCCTCGACCTTGCCGCCCGGAGCGTTACGGTGGTCCGGGGCGGCGGATCGGCCATCCCCCTCAAACGGGAAGACGCGGGGCGGGTGCTGCTGGCGGGCCAGTACGAGGATTTTTTCCGGGCCGGCAAGGCCGCCTACCCGGATGCGCGGAATTACTGGTACTCCCTTGACAGGGGCCTGGACGACTTTGCCTATTTTGTCAGGAACTCCGACACGGTGATTTTCTGCATTTCCGATTCCGAGGGGCTGGAGATCATTGACAGCATAAAAAATTTAAACAAAAGGGTAATAGTTTTTTCTATCCTGAACCCGGCGTATTTGGAAGAGCTTCCCTGGGCGGACGGGGCGCTGGCGGTATACAGCTACGCGCCCGAATCCTTTGTGGCGGGCTTTTCCGCGCTTCTGGGACGGATACCGGCGGAGGGAAACCTCCCCTATGAGTAAGTGCCCCGGGGGGGAAGAAGAAGATGCCGGGCGGCGGCGCTGGCGGCGCGTGGGCCTGGGCCAGTCCGGCCTCGCGGAAACCCTGCTGCGGGAACGGGAGCCCCTCTGTGTGGCGGCTTCCAGCCGTTTCCTGGGGCGTTCCTTTGTCCGGGATCGGATGTGGGCCCTGGGGGCAAGGGGGGGGAAACCCGGCGCCCTGCTGTTTTACATGCGCTACACCTTTTTCCCCCTGTTTAACGGCCCCGTTCCGGTTCCCCGTTTTATGGGCCGCCTTCTCAGAAAAACCCCCCTCCACGCCGTGCAGGGACTGGGGGAAGACGCCCTGATCCTCGAAGACATCATTGCCCGTTCGGGGCTCAGTCCGGCCTACAGTATCGACTACGATCTTATGTCCCTGGATCGGGCGCCCGCGCCGGATTCCCTGCGGGCCGGCCCCAAAGGGCTCTCTTTCCGGCGGCCCGGTATCCGGGATCTGGAAGCCCTGCTCCCCCTGCAGGAGGCTTACGAGCGGGAGGAGGTGCTGCCCGAAGGGGCGGTCTTTAACCCCGGCGTCTGCCGGCTCAACCTGAAGCAGATCCTCACGGAGCAGCGCGTCATCAGCGCCGAACTGGACGGCTGGACGGTGGCGAAGGCAAATACCAGCGCCCTTTCCTTTACCCGCTACCAGATAGGCGGCGTCTACGTCCACCCCGCCTACCGGGGCCGGGGGATAGCCCGGCGGCTCTGCGCCGAGCTGGCCCGGGAACTTCTGGCCGAAGGGAAGGGGCTCAGCCTTTTCGTCAAGAAACGGAACCACGCCGCCCGTTCGGTGTACCGGGGCCTCGGTTTCGAAACCCGGGGCGACTACCGGATCAGCTACTACCAGTAGGCCTACTCAACTCTGAATTTCGACACTTCCTGTACCAGCGTGTCGATACTTTCCTTGTTTGTCCCGCTGATGGTGTTCACCCTGGTCACCGCCACGTTGATCTGTTCCGCCCCGGAGGCCATCTCGTTCATCCCGTTGCTTATCTCCTGGGTCGCCATTTCCAGGTTTTTGCTTTCGTTGATTACCTGTTTGCTCCCCTCAAACATCTCCACCGAGCTGCCTTTCACCATCTGCGTTGCCTCGTTCAACTGGCTGATAGCCTCCAGAATCTGTTTGCTTCCCACGCTCTGCTCTTCCATGGCGTTGCGGATGTTTTCTTCCTGTTCCGATACGATCCTGACCCCGCCGTCTATGGCCTCGAATTTGTTGAGCACGTTGTCGGTTGACTTGATGATCTTGTCGATGGAATCCCTGATCTTCTTGAGAACCGTTGAGATGGTCTTGGACTGCTCTCCGGAATTCTCCGCCAGTTTCCGTATCTCGTCGGCAACTACGGCAAAACCCTTCCCCGCTTCCCCCGCGTGGGCGGCTTCAATGGCGGCGTTCATTGATAAAAGGTTGGTCTGGCTGGCGATGTTTTCCATAACCGAGTTGATCTCCAGAAGCCCCTCCGATTCCCGGGCTATCTCCTGAATGTCCGTGGACACTTCCTGCAGGCCCGAGTGCCCCGCTTCGGAGGCCTCTATCAGTTCCCTGACATTGTCGGCGTTTTTCACCAGGGTCTGGGTAACGGATTGAATATTGGCAAGCATTTGCTCGATAGCCGAAGAGGATTGGGCCACGCTGGAACTCTGGTGGTTCACATGATCGTTCAGCCTGTCGATATTGACCGTGATCTGTTCCATGGTAGCGTTTGTTTCGGTAACGGAAGCGGACTGGTTGAGCACGCGGCTCTTGATGCTCTGGATATTGGCGGTAATTTCGTTTATCGCCGCGGCGGTTTCGGTCATGTTGCTGGAAAGCTCGCTGCCGATATCGAAGAGGGCGACAGACTGGTTTTTGATGGTAAGCACGAGGTTTTTCATATTCTGCACCATTATGTTAAAGACCTTCGCCATATCCCCTATTTCGTCTTTGCGTTCCGCGCTTACGGACTTTGTCAAATCCCCTTCGCCAAGGCTGGTAAAGATTTCCGCCATGTTTTTAAGGGGATTGCTGATGGAACGGGCAATCAGGAAGGCCGCGGCGCCTATGCCCAGGAACATTACCGCGCTGATGATAAGGCTTATCCTGAGCATGAAAAGGATAGGCGCGTTGATAACCGCCATTGGGATCGCCAGGGCCAGCGCCCAGGGGGTGGTGGAGTATCCTATCGAATAGGGAATGGTGAGGATCCCGTAGTGCTGCATTTTGCCGTCGACATTTATGGTGTTTTCAAAGTCGTACTCGATGCCTGTTTTGACGGCGTTGACCAGATTGGCCAGATAGGGCCCGGCCATATCCGCCTCGGTTTCGGCCATGGATTTCCCCAGCCGGGAAGAATCGAAATGGGCGGCCACAAGCCCGCCGTTGCTGAAAGACGCGGCAATGCTGCCCTCGTAGGGCTTGATCGCCCTTATCCTTTCCTGCATTCCGGATATAGAAAGGTCAACACCGACAACGCCAATGGGCCGGCCGTTCTTTTTTATAGGAACCACCAGGGAAGTAATCATCACATTGGCTCCGCCTATATTGTAAAAAAAAGGCTCCGTTACGGTTTCGTTTCCAGACCGCATGGGGAGGAGGTAAAAATTCGCGTCGCCGGCGTCATAACCCTGGGAGAACTGTACCCTGGCCCCGTCCTCGGTGCGGGACCAGGTGGGGATAAACCTGCCGCTGGCGTCCGTCCCCTCGGTATTGGCGTATACGGCGTCCAGGCCGTCCAGGGCGTTGGGTTCCCAGATAGTCCAGGTAGCGGCCAGCGCCGGGTTTTCCACGATCATCTGCCTGAGCAGCATGTTGTAGAAAGAACGCCGCTGGGAAACCTCAATTTCCTCAAATCCCTCCATTGCCTGGGCCAGGGACCGGGCAATGCTGAAGTTGGTCTCCATCCATATCGAAATCTCGGCCGCTTCTCTCTCCGCCAGGTAGATCGATTCGCTTAAAACCAGCGTCGTAGTCTGATCCCGGGCGATTAACAAAAGCGTTGTTAAAAGAATGCCGAGTCCGGTGACGGTAACCGACATGATCATGATGATAAGTTTGCTTCTGATCCTCATATAAAACTCCTTTGCGGCAAAAAAATTCAACCGGAATATTTCAAAATCGCTTCATACCAACGCCATTTTTTCCGACCATTGAGCCCGTTCCGGAAACTGAAGTTTCGGAACAGCCCCCTTATCCCATGACAGCAACGGAGAACCTGACAGACTTGCGAGCGTTTCCCCAAACCCGGCTAGTTTTGGGAAACGCTCTTGGAGAAAATCGCTAATACCTTAGGTTAAGCATTTGCGGCATATGCAATTTTCTCCGGGGTAAGAAACTTTCCCAAAAACTGAAGTTTTGGGAAAACCTCCTATTTGTGGTTAATGCACCCATATTTCAAGCCCGCAATCAAACAGCTATAAGAACCTGTTTTACAAAGAGGTTTTAGAACAGACTCATAATCTTAGCCGGGTAATTTACGAACGTCAAGTGTCCGCGATCTATACGAAAATACCAACGAAAAGTCAAAAATAGCGTATATTTGAGGCAGGAAGAACGCTAAAAATATGCCTTACCTTTACGAAACCCATCTCCACACCAGCCAGGGGAGCCTCTGCGCCAGCTCCCGCGGCCGGGATTATATTCAGGCTTACAAAGATTCAGGTTACCGGGGTATCTTTGTTACCGACCATTTTTACGGGGGGAACTGCGCGGTTGACCGGGGCCTTCCCTGGCGGGAATGGGTCAAAGAATTCTGCCGGGGCTACGAAGACGCCCGGGAGGAGGGGGCCCGCCGGGGGCTGGACGTGCTTTTCGGCTGGGAGGAAACTTTCCAAGGCGACGATTACCTCATCTACGGCCTTGACCGGGAGTGGCTTCTGGAGCATCCGGAGGCCCGGAACTGGAACCGGAAGCGGCAGTTCGCGGCGCTCAGGGAGGCGGGGGGCTGCGTGGTTCAGGCCCACCCCTTCCGCCAGCACGCTTACCTGAACCGGGTGATCCTTTCCCCCTTCCTGGTGGACGCCGTGGAGGCCGCTAACGCGGGGAACCGCGATCAGGCCTACGACGCCCTGGCCATGAGCTACGCCGGGAAACTGGGCCTTCCGGTTACGGCGGGATCGGATATCCACGACACGGAACAGCTTGAGGAGGGGGATATTTACGGGGTATACCTGGAAAAACCTCTGGAAAGCGCCAAAGACTACGCGGCGGCTCTCAGAAAC
>JAIRRU010000100.1 GCA_031255815.1 Treponema sp.
ATCACCCGGTTTACCAGCTCCCCGGTCGCCGCCCGGAAAAAATCCACCCTTACGCCCGTTTTTTGGGTAAAAAGTTCCGTCAGCGCCTTGGTAGCGTTCTCGTTAATCACCGAATAAACCAAAAGCCTGGATGTAACCGGATCCGCTGCCGGATCCGGGCCGGCAGCCTTTCCCCCGCCTGCCCAGAGGGCGGGGAGGGCAAAGAAAACCAGCGGGAAAAAAACAAAGTTTCCGACGCGCCGCATATTCCCTCCTGTTCCCGGAAAAAGCGCGGCCCGATAGATGGCAACCGTCAGGGCCGCCAGATCTCCCGGGCCGGGTCTGATAAGTGGTATTTACGGCTTTCCTAAAACTTCAATCTCTGGAACAGCTTTTGCCGCGTTCCAAAACGTGAATTCCAGCCCCTTAGTTGGTAAAAGACATCCTCATACCATTGGTTCGCAGGGAAACCCACTGGCCCCGGAGGGGGACATCCCTCCTGTCCAGATAGAAGACATAGTAGGCGTCCGGCTCGACGGGATCGTGAACCCGAACTTCCCCGGTATCGCCGTCCGCGATGATCCTAAAATGCACCGGATAGGCAAGATCGTCGTCGGTCAGGTACTCGGCATAGTTGTTCAGATCGAAACTCTCCACCAGATCCATCCACGTATTGCTGTGGCTCCGGTAAATCTGGGCGCTCAAACCCCTGGGAATCCTCGCGTTGACCGGGTTTTCGTCATAGTTGAGCCAGAGGAGATAGGAATTCCCGGCCCCCCATGAGGGAGCGTTCAGCTCGGAATCCCCAAAGATATGCAGGCCGAAACCCCCGTGACCGTCCTCCGCCCCGGACTCATACCGGGCGTCAAATTCGTAAAGCATAGGACCCTGCTGGGGAACCCGGATATTCATCTTGGCGAGTCCGGCTCTCTCGTTGTCCTGATAAAGCCTTTCCCCTGAAATAAGCCAGTTTCCTGCGGCAAAACGGTACTCCGGCAGCTGCACTTGGGCGAACAGAGACACCGCGATGCCCCACAACGACAAGACCATCACTATCCGTTTCATAAAAACCCCCTTGGATAGAAAATATGGAAATAGACAAGATTATTTTATCACAGGTTCAACTATTTATGGAATATATTTTGGAAAAATCCTTTTGTATCTGAGGATATTCCAAAACTTCGGTTCTTGGAACAGGCCCGCCTATCCGGCCCTAACACGGTTTCGGAGCTTCTCTTGATCAACAACCTCGCCCTGAAGGGCGAGGTATGTTGTTCTCCCGTGGTGGTTAGACTCAGGGTTTAATACCTTATGAACGCCCTAAAGCTCCCCCGCGAACTGGTGAGCGGGCTCTTGGGTATTAAACCCTTCGCTACGAATAAAAACGCCCGTCTTTACAAAGAGGGGGATAAAGGGGACATTGGAGGGATGTCTGATTCAGCTAAACGGGGCGACGCGGCGGATCGTCTGGGCTCCGAACCGGTGAGCAAGCTGCTCGTCCGGTTTTCCGTCCCGGCGATTACCGGAATGTTGGTAAGCGCCCTTTACAATGTGGTCGACCGGGTCTTTGTGGGCCGGGGGGTAAACGAGATCGCCCTGGGGGGCCTTTCCCTGGTTATGCCGCTTATGACTATCAGCATGGCCTTTGCCATGCTCTTCGGTATCGGATCGGCGAATATGATCTCCATGCGCCTGGGCCAGGGCCGGCGGGGGGAGGCGGAAAACGCCCTGAACCACTGTTTCTTCCTGCTTGTCCTTACGGGCCTTGGCTTTACAGTCCTGGGGCTGGCTTTTATCGACCCGCTCCTCTCCGTGCTGGGCGCCCAGGAGGGAAGCGAGGCCCTGGAATACGCGGAAAAGTACCTGCGGATCATCCTCTACGGCGGCCTGTTCGGCATGATGGGTTTCGGCTTTTCCCACTGCACCCGCGCCCAGGGTTTCCCCGCCGTTACCATGATAGGCATGCTTATCGGCGCGGGGCTGAACATGCTTCTTGACCCCCTGTTCATCTTTGTCTTCCGTTGGGGCGTGGAAGGGGCGGCCTGGGCGACTATCATTTCCCAACTGCTCAGCTCGGTGTGGGTTCTTTCCTTCAATCTGGGGAAGAAGGCGGTGATCCGGCTCAGGCTCGGAACGTTCCGGCCTTCCCCGCAGATTATCCGGCAGATCATGGCCTTCGGATCCGCCCAGTTTCTGCTCCAGCTTATGATGTCGGGGATCCAGCTCCTCTACAATACCAGCGCCGGATGGTACGGGGCGGAGAGCCTGGGGGTGGCAAACGGCGGGGATATTGCCCTTTCGGGCATGAACATTGTGGGATCGGTGGTCATGATGATCCTGATGCCCGTTTTCGGGATAAACCAGGGGGCCCAGCCCATCCTGGGTTACAACTACGGGGCGAAAAAATTCCGCCGGGTGCTCCGGGCTTACCTGGGCGCCGTCAGCGCCGCCACGGCCATATGCGTTTTGGGTTTTGCCCTGGGGGAGATCTTTCCCGGCTTCCTGGTCGCCCTTTTTGCCCCCCAGGGCAGCGCGGCCCTTCTGGCCTTTGCCCCCTGGGGCATGCGGGTTCAACTGATATTCCTCCCGCTGAACGGTTTCCAGATCGTGTCCACCAACTTCTTTGTGGTTACCGGCCGTCCCAAGGTTTCCATTTTCCTCTCCATGCTGCGGCAGTTTATCGTGCTGCTGCCCTGCATGCTTATCTTCGGAAAGATATGGGGGCTCTGGGGCCTGGTAGCCGCGGCTCCGGTGGCGGACGGTTTCTCCTTCCTCCTTACCGGAACCATGATCTTTTTTGAACTGCGGAAGCTGAGGAGCGCCCGGGCCTGAGAGCCCGGCGCGGCTAAAAAAATTCGTGTTTTTCTGCGAAAAAAAAGGGTATTTTCTTCGAATTTTCCTGTACGCCTTGACACTATTTTAAAACGTATTTACACTGGCCCCATTCTCTGTAGTTGTATGGGGAAAATATCCATAAAGGAGTCTTTATTTATGAAGAAGCTTTTCTCTCTCCTGGTTCTTGTAGCGGTAATTTTCGCGCTGGCGGGCTGCGTTACCGCAAGTTCCGTCAACGGCACAGCCGATGCGCACGGTCTTTTTTCAGGCGGCGCTGCCAAAGCGGCGGTAACCGAGGGCGCTCAGGAAATCGCGTCATATTCGAACATTCTTGGGATCATTGACTCAGGGTATCCGGAGTATGTTGCCAAGATCAATGAAGCTCTGGCGTCGGGCAAAACCGTTACCACCACCCAGACCTGGTTGTTCGTAATGTTCAAATACACCGCCTACGCGAAGTAAAAGAACCACCGCTCAGGGGCATGCCCCCTATAAAGGCGCCCTTTGCGGGCGCTTTTTTTGTATACAAATAAGACTATTTAGGCTAAAGCGTCTGATAAGCCCGCCGGCTTTACCAGGCTGCCGGAAGATTTAACCGCGAAGGGCACGAACCACACTAATCTTACTCCAAAACTTCCCGAATACCAGAAATCC
>JAIRRU010000115.1 GCA_031255815.1 Treponema sp.
TCTGATCTTCCCCGTAAGGCCGCCAGAAGTAGGCGTAAAGCACCTGGTACTGTTCCGCAAAGTCTGCCAGCCGCTTTTTCAGATCCTTATACCCGGCGGTAAATTCTTCCTTCCCCGTGAGGGCGTGCCCCTTTTCCCGGTACGATTCAAGTTCTTCCCCTTCCAGGGCGGCGACCTTTTCACGGTATTCCTCAAGGGCCTCCGGGCCCAGTACGTCCTCCGGATAGTGGTACCGATCAAGTTCCTCCAGGCTTACGTAAGCGGAAAGGGCGTGGGCCGAAGCCAGGAGGAACTCGTGTATCGACTTTTCCATAAGCTTTACCGTCCGCCTCAGGTTGATGTTCGCGTTAATCGAGAGAACCAGCACGATGAGGGAGGAAAAGAAAAAGAGAAACAGAGCCGCGTTGTTTTTTAAAAAGCTCCGGATTTTCACGATTATAGTATACAACGAAGCGGGCGCTTATGGTAAGATCCTCATTATGATTACTTGTGAACAGCTCAATTCCCTGGCGGAAAAAAGGATCCTCATACTCGACGGGGCCATGGGATCGCTTATCCAGGGTTTTAAGCTTAAAGAGGCGGACTTCCGGGGCCCGGGCCTCCAGGGGGGCCGTTTTGCCGGACACCCGGCGGAGCTTTCAGGCTGCAACGATCTCCTCTGCCTGACCAGGCCGGAGATCGTCTCCCGTATCCACGAAGAATACCTGGAAGCCGGGGCGGACATCATCGAAACCTGCAGTTTTAATTCCACCGCCGTTTCCCTGGCGGATTTCGGCCTGGCGGATCTGGCCTACGAGATAAGCGCCGCCTCCGCGGCCCTGGCCCGGAAAGAGGCGGACAGATTCTCCCGGCCGGAAAAGCCGCGTTTTGTGGCGGGGAGTATGGGGCCCACCGCCAAGAGCGGGAGCATCTCTCCGGATATAAACGATCCGGGGAAGCGGGCC
Organism: Treponema sp.; assembly: GCA_031255815.1. The sequence continues at coordinate 945 of JAIRRU010000115.1, forward strand.
CTTACCTGGGACGAGCTTGAGGCGGCCTACTACGACAACGCCCGCGGCCTTCTGGACGGCGGCGCGGACATACTCCTGATAGAAACTGTTTTCGACACCCTGAACGCCAAGGCCGCGATCTTCGCCGTTGAGCGCCTGCGGGAGGAACGGCGCGCGGACATCCCCCTCATGATCTCCGCCACCATCGCCGGCGAATCGGGCCGTACCCTCTCCGGGCAGAATCTGGAAGCCTTCCAGGTCTCGGTGCTCCACGGGAAGCCCTGGGCCCTGGGCCTCAACTGCTCATTCGGGGCGGACAAGCTGGCCCCCTACATCCGGGAGCTTGCCGGGATCGCCCCCTGCCTGGTCAGCGCCCATCCGAACGCCGGGCTTCCCAACCAGTCCGGCGTTTACGAGGAGGGCCCCGCTTCCATGGCGGCCAAAATGGAGGAATTTTTTAAGGAGGGCCTCCTCAATATCGCGGGGGGCTGCTGCGGCACCACGCCCGCCCACATCGCCGCCATCGCGGAGGCGGCCCGGCTTTACGGGCCCCGGAAAATTCCCGGAAAAAGGCCCGCCGCCCTTCTGGCGGGGCTTAAGCCCCTGGACATAACGCCAAGGCCGGGTTCCTTTATCCTTGTCGGCGAACGGGCCAATGTGGCGGGGAGCAAAGAATTCCGCCGGGCCATCGGGGGAGAGGACTACGACGAGGCGGTATCCATAGCCCAGGCCATGCTGGAGGAAGGCGCCGGGATTATCGACGTTTGCATGGACAGAGCTCTTCCGGATCCGGAAAAGGCCCTGACCCGCTTCCTCAATCTGGGGCTCTGTTTCCCCGATTTCGCCGCGGTTCCGGTTATGGTGGACAGTTCCCGCTGGGAGCTGATCGAGGCCGGGCTCAAATGCCTCCAGGGAAAGGGGCTGGCCAACTCCCTCAGCCTGAAGGAAGGGGAAGCGGAATTCCTTCGCCGGGCCCGTCTGGCCCGGCGTTACGGCGCGGCGGCGGTAGTGATGCTTTTCGACGAGCGGGGCCCGGCTGCCTCTTACCAGCGGAAAATCGAAACGGCTTCCCGTTCCTACGCCCTTTTGACCGGAAACGGCTTCCCGCCGGAAGACATTGTTTTTGATCCCGTCGTGCTTCCCGTAGGCGCGGGGCCCGGCGGGCACGACGGCTCTGCCCTGGATTTTATCCGGGCCTGCGGGTGGATAAGGGACAACTGTCCCGGAACCCGGATCTGCGGGGGTATTTCGAACCTCTCCTTCAGCTTCCGGGGGAACAAGCGGGTGCGGGAGGCCATGCACGCGGTTTTTCTGAAACACGCCGTCGAGGCGGGGCTCTCCATGGCCATCCTTAACCCCGCATCCCTGGCCGCTTACGAGGATATCGACCCGGAACTGCGTCTGGCGGCGGAAGACCTGATCCTTAACCGGAAGCCCGGCGGGGGCCCGGCGGCTGCCGGACGGCTCCTGGAGCTGGCAAAGAAACTGTAGACAGAGTCGCCCGCAGAGTAACCGGATTCGCGGGCAGAGCGGATAAAGATCCTCAGGCCCGCCGGAAGCCGCCCCCTGCGGGCGGCTGGGGAGCCCCGGCGCGGGCCCGGATTGCCGGGGCCGTCCCGCGGGAAAAGGCGGCGCGTAAAACCCGCGATCATAAAAAAGTATCCCTGTTGGGGGAAAGTATCGCTTTCCGGTGAAAAAGGAAAGGCTGCTACAGGCTTGCCCTGTTTGACCGTTCCCCGTATAGTTTTGTTATGGCAGATGATTTTCATTTTACTCTTGGCAGGGAAGGGACGCGAACGTTTTTGCGGCTCCAGGGCCAGCGCCGCCAGTTTCCGGATTTCCGCCGGTATACGGGTCTTAAGCGGGAACTGCTGCGGGAATTTATAAGCCTTAAAAAAGAGTTTGCCGTCTCGTCGGCCATTGATTTTGATTCCGGGGACGACGGATACACCCTCTTTAATCCGGGGGAAAAGCTTATCAACCAGGCCCTGGAAGCGGGGATACTGCGCGGCGCCGGAGGCAAGCCCCTGAACCGGGCGGAGGGGGATTTCCACTGCGCCTTTCTTATCCGGGATGTTTCGGAAAAAGAGGCCGAGGTTTCCATCGTCCTCCGGGACGAAGACGGCCTGGTCATAGCCGGCGGGCAGAAACCCGCCCTTAAAAAGGACGAGGATTCCGCGGAGGGAAAGGCCGCTTATTTTTACGCCGTGTCGCCGGGCGCCGTGGTTTACGACGGCAAAATTTACCCGGTGCGGGATCTGGGGCTGCGCTGGGCCGAGACCGGGCGCGTCTACGCCAGGCTGGCAAAAACGGAACTGCCCGCCTTTGTGTCGATGATCGTTTCCGGTTTCTCCAAGCCCTGCCTGATCTACGAAGGCTGGTCGGTTAAAACAACCCGGCCCGCCATGGCGCTGCCGGCCCTGCTCTTCATGGAAATAGACAAGTACGGTTACCTCCACGTCAGGCCCATAAGCTTTCTCCGGGGTTTCCCGCCCCTGTTTCTGGAGAACGAAGAGATAGTAACCGTGGCCGAGATGGACGGGATCGATAAAACCCTGGGTATCGCGGAAGTTATCTTTCCGGAAGCGCCGGAGGAACAGTTCAGGCAGATGATCACCAGGGGCCGCGGCCGGGGGAGGCGGAGTTCCGAAGACAACACTTTCTACGAGGAGAACGGCCGCTTCATCATTTCCCCGGATTTTGCAGGCGCCTTTATCGGCGGGAACATCGTTGAGCTTTCGCAGCGTTTCGTGCTTCTTGAAACAGAGGTTCTGTCGGGTTTTAAGCTGAAATTCTCAAAGCCGAAAATAAAACTTTCCGTAAACCGCAGGACGGGCATGGGGGCGGGGATCGATTACCTTTCGGGGAACGCGGAGGTGGAAATTGAGGGGGAAACCCTGAGCTTTGCCCGGTTTATGGCGGAGTACCGCAGATCTTCCTGCATCACCCTGAGCGACGGGAGCCGCTCCTTCCTGGACAAGCGCAGCATGGATCGTCTTGAACGGCTGGTATCCAGGATCAAAGGCGAAGGCGAGGTTGAGTTTTCCTATTTCGACATACCGCTGCTCCTCCAGGACGATCTGATCCAGGTTGAAGGGAAGGCTTGGGAAGACGCCCGGCCTTTCTTTACCAATTACAACACCATCGCCGCCCGCAAAGGCGCCTGGTCTCTTGCCGGCGGGGAGCTGCGGCCCTATCAGGAATACGGGGTGCGCTGGCTTGATTATCTGGGGGAGTACCGCATGGGCGCCTGCCTCGCGGACGAGATGGGCCTGGGAAAGACCATTCAGGTAATAGCTTTACTGCGGGCCTTCAAAAAACGGAAGGAATCCGGCCCCTGCCTGATACTCTGCCCCAAATCCCTGGTGTACAACTGGGCGGCGGAGCTTGACCGTTTTGCCCCGGATCTGCCCTACCTGGTACACTACGGCCTTGAGCGGGATACGTCGGGGATAGACAAAGAGGAGTTCAGGATAATCCTGAGCACCTACGCCACCCTGAGGCGGGACGTGGAGGAGTTCAAAGACCTGGAGTTTTTCTACATTATCCTCGATGAATCCCAGAACATCAAAAACTTATCCTCCCAGACCGCGGCGGCGGTTCTCTCCCTCAAGGCCCGGCGGCGTCTTGCCCTGAGCGGAACCCCGGTGGAAAACCATCTGGGGGAACTCTACAGCCTGTTCCGTTTCCTTAACCCCGGCTTCTTCGGATCCGAGAAAAACTTTTCCCAGCGCTACCAGCGGCCCATACAGGAAGACAACGACGAACAGGCCCTTAAAGATCTTAAAACCCGGATCTACCCCTTCATGCTCAGACGCTTGAAACGGGACGTGCTCAAAGAACTGCCGGACAAGACCGAGGAAACCGCCTTTATCGAGCTTGAGGAGACCCACCTGGCCGTTTACCACCGCAGGCGGCAGGAGTACAAAGAGCTTATCGACGGGATCATCAGCAAGGGGGAAATGGCAAAATCGTCCATCATCATTTTTAAAGCCCTGACGGAACTCCGGCGCCTGGCCAGCGTGCCCGAAGCGGAGGGCGAATACGGCGGCCCCTCGGCGAAGAGGCTCTACCTGATGGATCGGATCGCGGAGATCGCCGGGAACGGCCACAAGTGCCTGGTTTTTACGAACTTCCTTGCCGGGGTGGATCTGGTAAGCCAGGATCTGGGCGCTATGGGCATTCCCAACCTTACCATGACCGGGGCGACGGTAGATCGGCAGAGCCTGGTGCGGCGCTTCCAGACCGACAGTAACGTTAAGGCCTTTATCATGACCCTGAAAACCGGGGGAACCGGGCTTAACCTTACCGCGGCGGATTACATCTTTATTCTCGATCCCTGGTGGAACAGCGCCGCCGAATCCCAGGCCGTAGACCGGAGCCACCGGATAGGCCAGGTGAATCCGGTGTTCTGCTTCCGGCTTATCGCCAGAGATACTATCGAGGAGCGGATTGCGGAACTCCAGAAACGGAAAAGCGATTTGGCCGGGGCTCTCCTTTCGGACGATGCCGGCTCCCTTAAATCCCTTTCCCCGGAAGACGTGGCGTATCTGGTAGGAGAACGCTGATGAAAAACGCGATAGAGATAAAGAGCCGGATCCCGCCTGAGCTTTCCGACAGGAAACGGCAGCTTGCCGAATTCCGGGAACACCTTGCCCGTTTCAACATAGACGATCTAAAGATATACTACCTGCTCTTTCTGGGAGAGAAGCCGAAAGGTTTAAATAAAGCCTCCCTTGTCGCGGCTCTATCGATAGCCATGGCCTTTAAAGACGAAAAAACCTTCCGGGGCTGGTTCTTCAGCCTGCCCCCTTTAACCCAGAACCTGCTCTACCGCCTGAGCTTCGATTACCATGTTCCGGTAGAAAAACTGGAAAAAGAATTTGATTTGTCCCTGGTCTATAAAAAATCCGACTATTATTGGGAGAAAAAATGGGCTTTTCACGAGGAACTGGGCCTTGGTTTTCTGTACATCTATACCCAGTACGAAAAAGTTTTCGCGGTACTCCCCCATGTCCTGCGAATAATCCTGATTGGCTGGCTGGTTCCGCCGCCGGAACTCAGTCTTGGGAACTGTGTTCTGAGCGATAGCGGGGCAGGCCCCGCCTGGGACAACAGCAGGGAGGTAATTGATTCCCTGCCGCTGTTTTTCGATTCCCTGGCCGATTTTCTCAGCTGCCTAAAGCCGCCCGAATCGCCTTTCCGCTGTATCCGGGGATTCAAAAAGAACGGCCTGGAGGGGCTGCGGGCCTCTTCCGCTTTCAAACCCTTTAACGTTCCGGAGATCCCTTCCGAAAACAAAGGGCAAAAGACCCGGGGCCGCCCGGCCGCCGTGGGAGACCTTGTTCCCGACAGCGCCGATCTGACGGCCCGGTTTCTCCTGGCCATGAAGAACTTTTCGATAACCCGCCCGCAAGACGCCCAGGATGAGTTGAAAAAACTGGTAAGCGCGTTCTTTAGCGATAAATCCCAGTACAAAGGCTACGTTAATCCCCCGGATCGCCATTCCCTGGAGTACAACGTCCTTTTCGATCATATTTCAAAACCTTCCGACCCTTCCCTCCGCTACGAGGGGGAACTGCCCTACTCGCGGAGAATCTTCCGGGATATCCTTGTCTTTTGCGCCAAAGACGGCAGAGCCTTTGACGCCGATAAAGTCGCGCGTTCTATTTACCGGAACGCGCAGTATTTCTGTTTTTACTTTGAAGATACCGAAAGATACCTGAAGTATCGGGCCAACGCCATAAACGTTGAGGGCATGACCCTGTCTTCCCGGTACAGCAGCGATTTTTATCCCACCGGTATCCTGCAATACTACCTTGTAACCGCCCCGCTGCTGAAAGCTTACTGTTACCTTTTCGCCGCCCTGGGCCTGCTGGAGATAAGCCAGACCGTGCCTCCCCTGTTGCGGGTGCAAAACGAAAAAGAACGGCCCCTGTCCCCCTACGATTCCCTTAAGAGCTTCCGGGTAAACGAATTGGGCAAGTGGTGCCTGGGCTTAACGGAGGAACGCCCCGAACGCCCCAAGGCCGAGTACCAGGCTATCGCGGACAGGGAACTGTTCCTGGTAACCGTGCAGGGGAATTCCCTGGAACGAAGCGTATATCTGGATAGAATAGGCCGCAAACTCGGCAGCCGTTCCGAATCCGGCACGGAACGCTGGAGGGTAAGCCCCGACTCTTTTATCGCGGGCTGTACCGGGAAAGGCCAGATACAGGATCGGGTAGACAAATTCAAAACCCTGATCGATCCGGCCCCCGCGCCCCACTGGCTCGCCCTTTTTGAAAAAGCGGTGAACCGGGCGGGGCTGTTCGATCGTCCCCTCGGCGACATGCTGGTATACCCGCTCCCCGCCGACCGGGCCGTTGCGGAAGAACTGCTCCGGGATACGGAACTCCGATCCCTCGTCCGCCGCGCCGAGGGCGGGCTCCTGGCGGTTCCGGAAAAAAACAGGAGGAAATTTCTCGCCCTCCTGAACGCCCACGGGATCGCGGTGTTTGAAGACTAGGGGGCCGGGGGTTTAGCCTTGAAGCCGGTATTGCTCTACCGATCAAACAGGGCCTTCAGCTCCGCGTGGCTCATCCGGGCAAGCCAGGATTCGCCTGAGGAGACGGTCATTGCCGCCAGTTCCTGTTTGCTGGAGATCATGGCGTCTATCTTTTCCTCAAAGCTGTTCCGGGTGAT
>JAIRRU010000161.1 GCA_031255815.1 Treponema sp.
GCTTGCCCAGCCCTTTACGCTCCAGATGGCGGCCATTGTGATTACCGTGGTGCCCATCCTCATGGTGTACCCCTTTATCCAGCGGTACTTTATGAAGGGCATGCTCCTGGGTTCGGTAAAAGGTTAAGGGAACTAAGGGCATGGCCGCTAATTCGAGTCTGTCCATAATGTAGACACATTCTGGACAGACTTCCTTAAAAAACGCATTTTCGCAGCCTTTAGGCGAGAAAATGCAAGGTCTGTCCGCAAAGTAACCGACTTTGCGGACAGACACTAATTCGTCTTGTCCGGAAAGCCCGGCGTCCGGACAAGTTCCGCGTAAAAAACAAAATGCGGTGCATTTTGCAAGGTTTACCCGCTCAGCAAGCCGCTTGGCGGATAAGCCCATCATAAGGATAAGGAGACAAGGATGAAAGGAAAAGTGTTTTTAGTGATTCTGCTCTGCCTTTGCGGAGCGGCGCTGGTTTTCGCGGGCGGGCAGAGAAGCGGCCCGGCAACCGCAGGGGGCAGCGAAATTACCCTTACCATGATAAACCGGGTGAACTCCGAGGTGAATCTTGAGAATAACCCCCTGCTCCGGCACATACGGGAGAAGTACGGTTTTAACATTGAGGTTGAAGCCCCGCCGATCAACAACTACAACGAAAGGCTCCAGATCATCATGACCTCGGGGGATCTTCCCGATCTGGTTTACATCTGGAGTCTCAACCAGAACTACGTCCAGTGGGCCGAACAGGGGATCCTGCGGCCCGTTGACGATCTGGTAAAGAACTACCCGAACATCATGCACAATATTTCACCGGAAATGTTCGAGTCCGTTTCGATCGCCTCCAACGGGCTTGCCTACGGGGTTCCCCGGACCAATAAGGTGAACCGCTGGGGTTTTGCGGCAAACGTCCGGTGGCTCAAGCAATTCGGGATGAACGCCCCCACCACCGTTGACGAATTCTACGAGTTCGGCAAAAGAGTGGCTACCGGCGACCCTGACGGCAACGGCCAGAACGATACTTACCTTCTTTCCCCCGACGGCAGCCCCTTTCCTGTTTCAGGCCTCATCGTGGAAGCCTTCCTCCCCGGCCCGGTTTTCGGCGCGCCGGATTTTGACGGAGTATACAAGATCCGGGAAAAGATGAACGGTTACTATCCTTTCCTGGATTTTATGCGGAAGCTCTATGCGGAGAGGATCCTCGATCCGGAGTATTTTATTAACAAGACCTACGGGGGCCAGGAGAAGATGCTGCAGGGCCGGGTAGCGATGAGTGACGCTCACGATAGCGGTATTCCCCAGAGCAGTATAATGAGCAACAACGGGGCCTTCGACTTCCTCGACTTCTTCCCCCCGGTCAAGGCTAGCGACGGGAAGAGGCGGAACTATGTTACTCCGGCGGTCTGGGGCGTTTGGGGCCTTCCCGTATCTTCCAAAAAGACGGACGACGCCCTGCGTTTCCTGGACTGGGGGAATTCCCCGGAGGGTTTCGAAGTTCTCTACCTGGGCGTTCCCGGCCTGACTTACAATTCCTACGATCTGAAGAACAGGAAGGTTGATCAGACGGAAGATCAGCGGAAACTGTGGGCCACCGTAACTTCCAGTTACATGACCGTTTCCTTTGCCTACGAGGGGGTATTCGCCTTCTGTTCCAACGACGATAAGATCAACGACTATTACACCAGAAGCCTTAACAACTACACTTCCCAGGTTGAGGATATCCTTGTTCCTTCCGTAAAACTTCCCGAATGGGACGCTTTCCAGGCGAACAACCCCGATCTGGTTACCCGGAAGGCTGAACTGGAAAACAAATACGTTATCGGCGAAATCAGCCAGAACGAACTGCGGAACTTTATCAACAACGAGTGGCTTCCCAGGTCGGCGCAGTACGAGGCGGCCTACTTGAGGCTTATGGCGGCCAGGAAGTAACGCGGTTAAAGGCTCGCGGGGCAGGCTCTAGTGCTTTCTGCGCGGGCCTTAAGATTCCGAAACAAGGAAAGAGTATGAATCTTGAATTTGCGGCGTCAATTCCGGTAAGAAACGAGTGGGATGTTATTGTGGGGGGCGGCGGGCCGGCCGGTTGCGCCGCCGCTGTGGCGGCGGCCAGGAATGGAGCGCGGGTTCTCCTTCTTGAGGCGGGAACATGCCTCGGGGGTATGGGAACGGCGGGCCTGGTACCCGCCTGGTGCCCCTTTTCCGACAAAGAGAAAATTGTCTACCGGGGCATAGGTCTTGAAATTTTTGAAGCCCTTAAAAAGGAAATGCCCCACGTAAAACCTGGGGACACAGACTGGGTGCCCATAGACCCGGAAGCCCTTAAGCGGATTCTGGACAGGCTCCTTATTAACGCGGGGGTAAAGGTTCTTTTTAACAGCACCCTGGTCGGCGCGGAAGTGGAAAAGGACGACGGCGCCGAAAACGGCAAACGGTTCAAGTACCTGATCGCCGCCCACCGGGGAAGCCTCCGGGCTTATGGCGCCGCTGTCTTTGTGGATTGCACCGGCACGGCGGATCTGGTTAACCTGGGAGGCCTGCCCTGCAGGCAGGGTAACGAGGGAACCGGAGAGGTTCAGGCCGCGACCCACTGTTTTGTTATCACCAATGTTGATGATTACCATTACCGGACCATGCCGGCCCTGCATTCCAGCAATCCGGCGAGTGTTTCCCACGATTTGGCGCGATCCGGTAAATATCCTCTTATAAAGACCGCCCATTGCTGCAATTCGCCCCTTGGCCCTCAGGCTGTAGGTTTTAACGCGGGCCATCTCTTTAACGTAGATCCTACCGATCCTGAAAATATTTCCGCCGCCGCTATGCAGGGCAGAGAATTAGCCTATCAATATCATCAGGGGCTTAAAGAGTATCTGCCCGAGGTTTTTGGCGCTTCATGGCTAGCCCAGACCGCCCAGACAGTAGGCGCCCGGGAATCCCGCCGGATAATCGGCGACTATGTTCTTACAGCGGAAGATTACCTTGCCCGCCGGAGTTTTGATGATGAAATAGGCCGGAACTGTTATTATCTCGACAGGCATCCGAATCAGAAAGAACTGGAAAGGAGGGCAGTTACCGGGGAAAAAGGAGGGGAATCTTCGGCCAGGCCTTACAATCCGGGAGAATCCCACGGTATACCCTACCGTTCCCTTATTCCCCGGGGAGCTTGTAATGTTCTTGCGGGAGGCCGGAATATTTCCTGCGATCATTTGATTTATGGCAGCCTGCGGGTAATGCCTACCTGTTTTGTTACCGGACAGGCGGCAGGAACCGCCGCGGCCCTAAGTTCCCGGGAAAAAAGGGTGCGGGATGTGGATATCGGCCTCCTTCGTGAACGGCTGAGGAAAGACGGGGCCTTTTTTCAATAGAGTTGTTCAGAAACTGAAGTTTCCGGACAATAACCGCTTAAAATAAAAGGAGACACTATGGCATGGACAGCGGTTCGCGGAACGGACGAATTAAAAGCGGATATCGCCGGCAGGGGATACGCAGGGGCATGGAGCGCCGTAAGGGAGAACGCCGAGTGGTGGATGGCCAACTTCAACGACTCGGCTGAGACCCCAAGCGGCTGGTGGCATAACTACTACTGCCCCTCCTGCGCGGCCCCGCTTGAGTTTGACCGGGCTCGCCCCGGCTCTTACAAGTGCTCCGCCTGCGGCGCCGTGGCGGAAAGAACCAAGCTGCTGGATGAAGCCTGGGTTTACTATTACCGCTACGACCTGAGCGAGGCCCTGATAGACGCCGCGGTGGCGCACCGTGTTACCGGGGAGGCTGGTTTCGCGGACTTTGTTAAAAACACTATCCTCTGGTACGCGGAACGCTACTCCCGGTTTGAGGAACACGGCGCTTGGGCGGGCAGGGGGAAGGTCCAGGGCCAGTCCCTCGACGAGGCCGTGTGGGGGGTCAACCTGCTGCGGGCCTTAAAGATATGTTCCCTGGATCCGTTCTCCGAAGAAGGCCGGCGCATGTACCGGGATCTGTTCCTCCCCATGGCCCGCCTGGTGACGGCCCAGTCCTGGGGTATCCACAACATCCCCCTCTGGCACGCCTCCTTTGCCGCTGCCGCGGCCCTGTTCTTTGACGACAAAAAGCTGTACCAGCAGAGCATGGGCGGGGATCTGGGCGCGAGGAGGCAGGTTCTTGAAGGTTTTACCGCCGACGGTATCTGGTACGAGAATTCTACCGGTTACCATTACTATTCCCTTGAAGCGGCGACCTACCTGGCGGCCTTTCTAAAGGAATCGGGGCTTGAGGAGGAAGAGGCGGAATTCATGAACCGCGTCAGGGACGCCTACCTGGTGTTCCCGCGCCTGAGCTTCCGCGACGGTTCCCTGCCCAGCTTCAACGACAGCTCCAAATCCATGAAAGCAATGGCCGAACGCGCCGCGATCTACGTCGCCGCCCGGCTCTTCCCCGAATCGGCGGGGGAACTGTTTTCCGTTGTTGCGGGGGAAACGCAAAACCAGAACTCCCGGGCTAAATGGCTTTACAGCGATCCCGGGGAGCCGCGCGGAGCCCCTCTTAAAACGGAACATCTCCCCGCTAACTGCATAGCCATACTGCGGACGCCGGATATCGAGGTATTTACGAAATACGGCAATCTCGCCGCCAGTCATTCCCACCCGGACGCCCTGGAGATCTGCATCCCGCCCTTTGCCATGGATCCGGGCAACACCGGCTACGGTTCCCCGATATGCAGGGACTGGTACCGCTCAACGGCTGCCCATTGCACTTTTACTGTTGACGGCAAAAATCAGAACTCTACCGCCAACGGCTCGGCGGAAACCCGCGCCGGCCCGGACGGCGCCTCTTCGATACGGATGGAGATCGGCGGCGCCTTTGAAGGGGTGCGGGCGATACGCAGCCTTAAAGTCGCGGGGAACATTCTTGAGGATGAACTTGAACTCTTTTCGGATGAGGAGCATACCTACGACTGGTTCTTTCACGGGGCCGGTGTTTTTGAAGCCCAGGGGGAACTCGTTCCCGCTTCAATAAACGAAAAGGAAAACGGCTACAGTTACCTTAAAGACTGCCATGCCTGGACCGGCCGCCGCTGTTCCTGGGAACTCCGGGGGAAACGGCTGGAACTCGACCTGGAAGAAATCCCCCAAGGCGCCGCGGCGTATGTTTTTAAGACCCAGGATAACCCTGCCATCGAAACCCGCCGCACGATTCTGCTGCGCCTGCGCTGCGCGGCTTCGCGGGTTTTTAAGATCCGCGCGCGCTTTACCCTGTATTAGGGTAGAGGGGAACCGTATTTTCTGTTACTATTGAGGTGAGATTGGAGTTGTTTAAAAACTTCAGTTTTTAAACAACAACCGCTTAAAAACAGCAAAATGCGGAGCATTTTGCAGGACTTGTTCGAGAACCAACCGGGTTCTTGAACAAGTCTATTATAAGGAGGCTGAACGATCATGGGAAGCGATTACGAAACCTGTTTTGGTGAAAGCGGCAAGAGTGTTGTCGGCTATGCGGATTTTGGGGCCCTGGGGGACGGAAAAACCGACGATACCCCTGCCCTAATTCGCGCCCATACCTATGCCAACAAACAGGGCCTTCCGGTGGCGGCGGACTCCCGCACCTATTACCTGGCCCCCTCAGCCCGGGCCATACCGGTGATGACCGACACCGATTGGGGGAACGCCAGGTTCATTATTGACGATCATGCTCTGCCGCCGGAAGAACGGATGCGGCCGGTTTTCCACATCAAATCAGCCCATGAACCGGTACCCCTTCATATCGGTTCCCTTAAAAAAAACCAGGGGAAGATAGACGCGGAGCTTCCCTGTAATTCCCTGGTCATCGCGGTAAATGAAGATTCCAGACAGTTTAGAAGGGTTGGTCTCAACGTGGATAAGGGGAGCCCCCAGACCGACTGCTTTATGGTTGACAAATCCGGCGCGGTTCTCAATCCCATACTCTGGGATTTTGAAAAAATTAGTTCTATTACCGCCTACCCCATGGATCGGCGTAGCTTGAGCGTCAAAGGCGGCATCTTCACCACCATCGCCAACCAGGCCCCGTCTGAATACACCTATTATGACCGGGGGCTGCGGATCACTCGTTCCAATGTCATCGTAGACGGAACCGTTCATCTGATTGAGGGTGAAAAGGAACAGGGCGCCCCTTACTCGGGTTTCCTCAACGCCGATTCCTGCGCCCGGGTCAGATTCCTGAACTGCCACTTAAGCCCCCACTACATCTATACCACTATCGGATCGGCGGGGCTCCCCGTGAAGATGGGTTCCTACGGTATCAGTCTGAACCGCTGCGTTGATATTTCCTTTATCAACTGCCGTCACGACAATGTCATGGATAAACGCTACTGGGGTATTTTCGGTAGCAATTACTGTAAGGATATACTGGTGGATGGATGTGTCTTTTCCCGGGTTGACGCCCACAAGGGGGTGGCCAATTACACCGTTAAAAACAGCCTTATCGGCTACATGGGCCTTAAAGCTACTGGCAGCGGCCTTATGCGGGTGGAAAACGTCAGCCTTCTGGGGGACTCCATAGATCTCCGGGCTGATTACGGAAGCGCGTGGGAGGGGGATCTTTTCTTTAAGGATGTTACCTGGCGGCCCGCGAATCCCGGCGCCTGCCTCATCGGCGCCCTGAACCGAGGCGGCCATGATTTCGGTTATCCCTGCCGCCTCCCCCGGAAAATAGTTATAGAGAACCTAACCGTACTGGACGGGGACATGCCCGCCGGGGAAGGCGGCGAGGTAAGCATTCTCCCGGCTCATCCGGAGACCAACGGGGATCTGAAAAGCTGGACGGAAAAGGCTCCCGGCGATGAGCCCTATGTGTTCACCGAAATTCTTGAAGTCAGGGGAGTCAAAACCCAAAGCGGCAGGGGCTTCCGGCTCTTTTCCGCCCCGCCTGAAAAGTGTTACGCCGCCTTTCCCGGAGAGGTAAAGGGTGAAAAAATTATACCCAACTTCCGGGCTTTTATTGACGATGCGGAAGGGGTGATTATAAGCCTGAGCAGTGAAAACCTGGAATACGATGGAACCCATCGGCTTTTGCCGGATATCCGCATAAGGAACTGTCCCTCCGTTAAGCTCGACAGGGGAAAGAACCCCGGAATAATCAAAACCGAATAGCCTGAAAGCGGGGAGTTATGAAGAGTCCTGCGGGGGGGTAACTTTTTCAGGCGGCGAACCGGTGCTGCAAAACGAATTTCTTGCTGATGTTTTAGAATCCTGTAAAAAAGAAGGCATTCATACCGCGCTGCAGACCGCCGGAAATTATAACTTTGGACGGCTTGAGACGCTTCTGCCCTATCTGGATTTCATCAAGGAGTTCGCCAGCCAGTGCGGCACGCCGCCGCCTGAGCGTATCAGAGAGCTGGAGGATCTGGCGGCCCGTTATGTGGCGGTGGTTTCAGAAACTCAACAATCCGGAAGACCCGTCTTTCTACGAAGGCGAGGCCCGGGTCGCGGAAGCGGCGCAGCGTTATATTGGCCGCATGTACCACAACGGCGGCGCGGGCCAGGAAATCGACAGCCTCCTCCAGCCCTACTACGATGACATACTGGACGCGGGAGGCGGATACAGCATGGATCGCCTCAAGGCTTACTACGAACAGCGTATGGCCGAAGCGGTTCGGATTATCAAGGACGCCGCGGACTGGCACTACCGGCATAAATGGAACAACGTGCCTGAAATAGTTCTCAATCTCGTGGCCCACGGGCCCGTCGAACGGGGTATCGACATGTGATATCGACGCGCGGCTGGCGAAAGAAATGGGCGGCATCGAAAACATCAAAGCCCTTATCAGGGCCCATAACCGGATGGGCGGAACCCTCATCAATATTAATGTGGTATCCAAAGACAAGATTCTGGAAGCTCACGCCAATCCCGGCAAGTACCCCGATCTGGTGGTGCGGGTAACCGGTTACAGCGCCTTCTTTAAATCCCTGTCCCCTGAGTACCGGCAGCAGGTAGTTGACCGTTGGCTTGCCTACGCATAGTACGGTGTATGATGCAGTGAAAGAATACAAACAGCTCCTGTATGGGAATAATTTTATATCAGACTGGAAAGATCGTTGTAAAATTCTCCTCGGGCCGAATAAAGTTCAATGTTATCGAGGCTGATTTTCATAGCGAATGGAATTATTCTATTACTGTCAATTCACAAAGCTGTTCATACATTTAGTAACATTTCTATAGCATGGTTTTTATCTTACCGGCATTTTCTTTGGTGAAAAAGGATTCGTTCCAACCGCAGAGCCGGCAGCCGGAAAGGCCGGGTTCTTTGAGCTGCCCGAAAGCGCCTTCGATATCCGGTTGAAGGTTCACCATTGCGCCTATTCTTATGACTTCTCCTCTGGGGTTTGTGTAAGCCTGTTAGTTTAGTTTCGGTACTTTTCGACTTCCCTGTAACCTTCTTCCAGGTAAATCAGGAGGTTGCGTATGTATCCCGGCTCGGGGACAGGATACTCCATATAGCCCGCGGAAAGTCCCAGGATGAAACGGCCAGACGGCGCGCCCGCCTCGACACAGCGGCGCATCAGATCGGTAAAGCGATCCGGTTCGGCCTGAATAACTTCCTGGATCTCGATATTTCCTTCCCAACCCAGGCGATTGCCGTAATTCCTGATAAGATCCGGCAGGTGAATGTCCCCGTTTTTTGGCGGTTCCAGAGGGTTTAATACATCAATGCCCATCGTAATAAACCGTTCAATAAAGTTGTTCACTTTACCGTGGACGTGGAGCCAGGTATAGCCTCCGGCGTTGTGGATAAGATCGCAGAGCGGTTTGTCATAGTTGAAAACGAAATCATCAAAATCTTTGGGCGTCATAAGGGGAGGGATAAACAATTCGGGGCCTACCCAGCTGAAAATGCCGCGGATACCGGCGTCTATGGCGTTTATGACATGCTGCCGCAGCCTGTCCGCAAAAACCGCCAGCGCCTGGCGGAGCAAATCCCGGCAGTCCACCGAAAAAAATGCCAGCGTCTCAGAACCCATAAGACGGTGGAGAACATAGGCCGCGTGATCAATACCGAAAAGTGTAACTCCCTTATCGCAAACCCGCGCTTCCATGTCAAAATAACCTTTCGCCTGGAAGGGGAAAGGTTCGTAGGGCATGGAAAGAATGGCTTCAAGATCTTCCGGTTCTTTTACTGCATGTTCCATGGTATAACCCGGCGCATTGATAGTGGAAACCATGCGTCGCTCCCTAAGGTCGCCTTTCGGGGTGTGGTAGGTAAGGATGAGCTCTTTCCATAAAGCGGAATGGGGCTTATAGTCCCGGCTCACCAGCTTTTCCCTGTTCTGTCCCGCCGTCATATCGAAGGCCGAGCCTGCGCCGGCAAACCAGTCGGATAATTCGGCAGCCTTGTGATAAACCGGTTCGTAATCAGGGTGGAGCATGGCCTGATCGGGCTGGAAGCCCCAAAGTTTAAGGGCCGGCCGATCGATCTCCTTGCCCTGGAAAATACGGCAAAGCCGTTCCCGGTTTGTCAACGCTTTCATTGGTTTGCCTCACCTGAAAAAAGATAGGGGAATTTGCCTGAAAGCGCAATTCCCCTTAACACAATGCCTGCTCCTGCTTACTTCATGCGATTCAGCCGGGCCTGGTATATGGACATAAGTTCATCGAGACCAAGGCGTTTAAGATCCGCCATATAGCTGTCCCAGTTGGCAAGGTTTTTTTCGCCCATAATCAGAGCGGTCATAAGCTCGGAACAGTAGGTGTTGAGATCCGGAAGGATCTGGGCCTGGCGGTCGGATTCCGCGATAGTGGGGAAGGCCAGGCTGCCGGGCAAATTGCCTTCGTTAATGTAGACCGGCCACTTGCGATTTTCGTAGAAGTCGATCAGGTACTCGTTTTTGATAGCGAAACCCTCGGCATAACCCCTGGCCCGGCCGGCGTCGACAAGGGACTGGAGGATGTCGTGCTTATCGCCCTTCCTCATGCGCGGGAACGGGGCCTGCCAGCAGGCGAAGGGGAGGGCTTCCGCCATGGCGGTCATATGCATGTCGTAGCCCACGTTGTTTTCGTTGATCTGGAAGCGTTCCCAGATGCCGTCGGGGTTCACTTTGTAGGTGTAACCTTCGATACCCCATTCGCCCAGGGTGGTGTACTCCTGGGTGTGGAAGTAGTCGATCATCTTGACCGCTTTTTCAACGTTTTTTGATTTAGCCGGGATAGAGTACATGCCTGAACCGAAATACTGGTTGACCCCTGGCTGCTCAAGCACCATATTCGGGGTATCGGGATAGGCCCGGATCACCACAGGGGCGGTATAGGCGTTGGGCTGGCCCGCGGGAACGACGATCTGCTGATCGTTGTAGGTGTCCTGGAAATACTGGCCGAAGAACCCGATCTTATCGGC
>JAIRRU010000183.1 GCA_031255815.1 Treponema sp.
GGGATCCAGGAGGCCCCGGAAGGAATTCCCCATGTACACCGGCTCCCGCTTGGAAGCCACCACCATCACCGTGTACTGCTGGGATTCCCCCTCTCCGTCCCCCCTGCCGCTGCGGCTCCGGCCGCTCCGCTGCCTGCCTTCCCCGTCCTCGGCGGGCCAGTCGTATTCGCTCAGGCCCCGCAGTCCGGGCTCCCGGCCCTCCCCGTCGCTGGGGATGGTATTCCGGCTGTTTCTCCTTCCCCCGCCGTTCTTGGGGATGCCCCAGTCGTTGTCGTCGGGCTTGATCTTCTCGTCTATCCGATCCGAAAGCAGGTTCACAATCACCCGGTTGCGGATAAAGTCGGCGGGCAGGGCAAAAACAACCAGCGCCAGCGCCGCGGCGGAGGCCAGGGCAAAGATCGCCCCTTCCCCCCGCGAACCGGAAAGGCCCCGGGGGTAGAGGCAAAAGTACACCACCACGCTGTGGAGCAGAAAGACCGCGACCGTCCAAACCAGGATGATCTGGGTAAGGGCCATGCTCCGGCCGGCGATCTCCTCCCCGGAACGGGAAAAGGACAGGAGCCGGAAGCATACCCAGGCCAGGAAAAAGGGCTCCAGCGCGGACAGTTTGGCCCAGCGGGGGTAGCGGAAGAGGAGGAAGCTGAGGGCGAAGCTTAAAAGCCCCGCGCAGAAGGGCGCCAGGGCCCCGGCGCCGACTCCCCCGGCGTACAGCGAAACGGCAAGCAGCGGGAGAAAGGCGAGGAGCGCCCTGGTTAAAGCCCTGCCCCCCGGGATGGGGAGAAAGGCGATGAGCGCCTCGAAGGGCACGATCAGGAACCACTGGACAAGGCTCACCCGGTCGTAGGAAACCGGGATTCCCGGGTGGAGGATAGGCAGGACGGCCACGCTCAGGTAAAAAAAGAGCCGCAGGGCAAAGAGAACGGTTAAGCCGTTTACGGGTATTTTTTTCACAGCCGCGCCTCCGCGTAATCAAGCTCTGTTTTGCCGCCGGGAAGCTGGGGAGGGTTCAGAACCCTGCCGGGGCGGGGCGCCAGCCAGGAGGGAGGGGGGGTAAAGCCTTTTGCCGTAAAATCCCTCAGGGAGATTTTTTCGATCTCGCCGGAGCGGAGGCCGGGAACGGCGGGTTTGGCAAGGAAGAGGAAAACCGGCGCGGTCTGGCGGGCCAGAAGGAAGGCCGGAAGCCCCGTGTCGCAGGCGGTGGAAAAGACGTAGAGCTCCCCCCCCTTCCCCGCTGAGACTTCGGCAAGGGCGGAAGCCGCGTCCCCGCTCTGCGGCGGGGAAAAGGGAAGGCCCGCCAGCTCGTCCAGAAAGGCTTCCAGCTCCTCCTGATCCCTTATGTCCCAGACGCCCTGGGCGGAGCGGATATGGAACACGTAGGCCGCCCCTTCTTCCTTGACGGATCGCAGGAAATAGCTAAGCCGCGCCTTGGCCCTGTCCAGAAGCCAGAGATCCTCCAGGGAAGGCCGGTCTTTGAACAGTTTAGCGCCCAGGCCCCCTCCGGCGGAACCGCCCGCGGGGCCGTAGTTCCGGAAATACACCTCGATGCGGCTGATCTTTTCCTGGTTATCCGGGGATATGCGGGTGATCAGGGTCTCAATACGCTCGGAACTTTTCCAGTTGATATCGCGGAACCGATCCCCCGGCGCGTATTCCCGCATGTAGTAGCGCTCGTCGTCGCTGGAGCTCTTGTTGCGCCTGTCCTCCGCCCCCGAACGGGCGCTGATACGGAGGGGCTTTTTCAGGCAGGGGGCGCTCCTGACCGCCAGGCTCCGGCGCTGGGAGAGGCCGCAGGGGAAGGAAAAAAAGCCGAAAATATCCCGGAGCCGGCAGGCGCCTTCCCCCCGGAAGATCCCCGACAGGGGAAAATCCATGCTCAGCCGGGCCGGGCCTTTGCGGGGGGCGGATGTTTCCAACAGAACCCGGCAGCCCTCCTGCCCTCCGGCGGGGAAGAAACGGCCCCGGACGGTAAAATGGAGGCGGAAAAACCAGGGAACCGGGATATCGAGCCCGGTAATGAGGCTTTCCTCCCCGCCGCCAGCCGCCAGGGGGGCGGGCGGCTTCCAGCCCGGCTCAAGGGCGGCAAGCCGGCGGGCTTTCCGGGAACCGGCGAAGCAGAGGACGCTCCAGAGGCAGAGGATCCCAAGGGACAGGACGATCTCGTAGGCGTTGCGGGAGGACAGGGAACGGATCAGGATAAACAGGGCAAGGACAAGGACGGCAAAACCCGCGGGGCTAAGAACGGGCTCGAACCCGCGGAAGCGCCGGAACAAGAGAGCCGGCGAACGCGGCGCGGCCATTAGGCGCTTTCCCGGTTCCCGGGCTCCACCGGAACCGAATTGAGGATGCTTTCCAGGGGAAGCTCCGGGGGTATGGAGGGATCCCGGGTTACAATACGGTGGGCCATGGCGGAAATGTAACACTCTTTTACAAAGTCAATGGGTACGTAGTCCAGGCCTCTGCAGAGGGCGAGGGAACGCACCAGGCGGGATATCCGCACCCCCGCCCGGGGGCTTGCCCCGGTTTCTATGTCGGGGTGGGCCCTGGTCTGCCTGACGCAGTCCACAATGTAAGCCCCCACGTCGGGGTGGAGCTGCACATCGTCCACCATTTTTTTCCAGCGGATAAGGTCTGCGCTGTTGATCACGCTTTTAAAATTGTCCCAGGCGTCCATCCTGCCGTGGCGGTTCATAATTTCCCGCTCATCCTCCGTCGAGGGATACCCCAGGGAGAGGCGTATCATGAAGCGGTCAAGCTGGGGTATGGGAAGGGGGA